>CAYRLP010000256.1:518-4957 GCA_964424935.1 uncultured Bacteroides sp. | reverse complement strand
CCGTAACAGAGGTCAGTGCTCCCATGATGATCTTCCTCGTAAAAATTGTGCCGGTGGCGCGTCAGCATTACCTGGTTCGCCTGCTGAAAGTACTGACGGGCACTGAAATCATCGGTCACCTGGGTCGGCAGGGCGTTGTATGCGATCCGTTCCAGGTGGTCCATCCAGTCCGGGTTGCCCGAGATGGCGATCATCTTTTCCAGTGAATACATCAGCTCCACTACCGAGCAGAGCTCGATGCCCTGAGTGGGATCGTTTCCGTGCAGGGGCTCGTCCCCTCCGTACATTCCCTGCGGCTGACCATGGTAGAGACGCACGTCCTTGAATGCCTTTTCAACGGCCTGAAGATAGCGCGGATCCGCTTCCTGCTGGTAGCGGATCACAGGCTCCTTGATTCCCTGGGCCAGGTTGACGCAGTGAAAACTCTGAAGCTGCCTGGTACAGAGGCGCGATATCAACTCCTGGTCGAAGGGATAGGTGTTGCCCGTGTTATAGGGATAGAGGTGGTCCAGGCTGCCGCCTTCGTAACAGTCCTCATTCAGGAAGACCGTGGTCCAGGGAAAGGTCTGTTCGTGCAGCAAGTCGGCCAGTTCCAGCAGGAAGGATTCACCGGTCAGGTTGTAAAGCCAGTAGACCACCATCAGGTTATCCCCTCCCCTGCGGTTGGCCCAGAAGGTCCAGTTGTCCAGCGGGGTATCCGGGAGGGTCTTTAGCTGGAATCGGAAATAATTGAGCATCAGTTCCGGAACCCGTTCGTCGCCGGATACCTCGTAATATTGCTGCAACACCTTCAGCATAACCATTTTGGGCCACCAGTCCTCCCGCATGGTCTTCTGCAGTCCCGCCTCCGGTTCGGGTGGTTCCTTGAAGGGGACCGGACCGAAATAGCCGGTTTCGGTCTGACTGTTCAGGGTCCATTCGATCCATCGCATGGCCTTCTCCTTCAGGGCTTGATCATCCAGCAGCCAGGCCAGGGGCACCAGTCCGTCCAGCCAGTAAACCCCGCGTTCCCAGCCATCCCCATCGCCGCCAAGCCAGCCGTTCCGTTCCCCCACCACCGAGGGGTACCATTCATCGAGGTGACCCGTCATGCCGTCACACATGAGCTCCATCTGCTGCAGGAGCCACCCTTCGGGCCGGATGCTCCCCAAAGGCAGCTCCATATACTTTTTCGGATGGAGCGGGGGGCGGTTTTGCAGGGAGAAGGCAACCTGCTTTTCAGGCTGCTTTCCGCAGGAAGTCGCGAGGACCACCAACAGCAAAAGGAATATCCTGGTCTTCATGGGTCAGAGCATTTGGTTTGAATCTGTTCAGGTACTTGTATTGGTTTGAATTCGTTCAGGGGAGTATTTCCTTCAAAGCGACCGGGCGGTTTTCCTGTATTGATTTTTTTGCTGCCAGCCCGATAGCAATGGAAATCAATCCGTCCGATCCGTCCACCGGCATGGCCTTCCCTGTTTCCAGGGCATCGATAAACTCCCGGATTTCCAGGTTGTAGGACTCGTCGTAGCGTTCCAGGAAGAAGTGAAGGGGCAGATCGCCCGATACGCCCTCCTTTGTATACAGCTTATGGTAATCCTGGAAATGATTATCGTTCTGCGCCATGCCCTTGCTTCCGAATACCTCCAGCCGCTGGTCGTAACCGTAGGCTGCCTTTCTGGAATTATCGATTACGGCCATGGAGTCATCTTCAAAGGTCAGGATGATCACCGCCGTATCCACATCTCCCGCCTTTCCGATCTCAGGATCCACTTTCACCGCGGCCCGGGCGTATACTTCTTTCACTGCTTTCCCGGATATATACCGGGCCATATCGAAGTCGTGAATGGTCATATCCAGGAACATCCCGCCGGAAACCCGGATGTAGGAAACGGGTGGCGGACCCGGATCCCGGCTGGTAATTTTTATAATATGCGAATCCCCTACCGCGCCAGTTTCCACCAGGGACCTGACTTTCCTGAACTCGGGATCAAAACGGCGGTTGAAGCCGAGCATCAGACGAACACCGGTTTCCCGGATCACCTCCAGGACCTCTCGGACCCTTTCCAGGGAGAGGTCGAGGGGTTTTTCACAGAAAATATGCTTTCCTGCTTTGGCTGCTTTGATCACATAGTCAGCATGGGTGTCTGTGGGTGAACAGATTACCACGGCGTCCAGTTCCGGAATGTCCAGCAATTCATCAAAGCTGGTAACAAACAGCGGAACCTGATGAGCGTCGGCAATGCTTTTGGAGTCAGCCACCACATCCATGGCAGCGACCACCTTTATTTCAGGGAAGTTCCGGGTCAGGTTCTTCAGGTGGATTTTCCCGATGCGGCCCAGTCCGGCAACCGCGACATGTATTGTTTTCATGGGTGTTATGTGTTGATTTTTAGTGTGATGTGTTGAATTATAATCCCAGTGATTGAATGTAGTTCCGGTTGTTCAGGGCACAGGCTTTAGGGGATCCCATCCCGGGCAGCACGTCCTGCTCCACCACGATCCAGCCATCATATCCTTTCTGTTTCAGTATCCGGACAATGGACGGAAAATCCACGTTCCCCTTTCCCAGTTCGCAGAACACTCCTTTCTCCACGGATTTAAAATAGTCATACGCATTTGATGCCGCTTCCTGCCCGATGGCGGGATCGTAATCCTTGAAATGCACATGCCAGATGCGGTCGTAGTAGTTTTCAAGTGCTTCCACCGGATCGCCTCCGCCAAAGGCATAGTGACCCATATCAAGACAGAGTCCGAGCAGGTCCGGATCGGTAAGCTCCATTAGCGTGGCAACCTCTCCGGGTGTTTCCACATACCCGCCACAATGGTGGTGAAATACCGTGCGCATCCCATACTGCTCCCTCACGGCTCTGGCAACGGACCCGGCTCCTTCCGCAAAGGTCTGCCACTGCGCAGGATTCAATCCCATGGCAGGAGTGATACGTCCGGCATGATGCATACGTTCCTCCACCGAACCGTTCTCATCCGCCAGCACGATAAAGGCCTCTCTGAATCCGGCCTCATACATCAATCCGGCTGTCTTCAGGGCCAGCCGGGTACCCGCCTCATGGGCCGTACGGTCGGCCAGGGCCACCGGGACAAATGCACCGAGGAGTTCCAGACCCATATTAACCAGAACCTTCTTCAGTTCTTCGGGATCCGTTGGCATGAAGCCCCAGTCACCCAGTTCCGTTCCGGCATACCCGGTTTCCACAATTTCATCCAGGACCTGCCGGTAGGTCATGGTCTCGCCTTCCAGCTCGAACTCTAATGCCCCCCAGGAACAGGGGGCGTTGGCTATCTGAATCATAACAATTCCCTTTTTAGATTAAAATTTTCGTGCCCATTCTTTGGGCCAGCGTTCGATCACAATCTTGGTCTGGGTAAAGAATTCAATGGCATGCCGTCCCTGTCCGTGCAGGTCCCCGAAGAAACTGTCGTTCCAGCCGCTGAAGGGAAACTGTGCCATGGGGGCAGCCACCCCGATATTAATGCCTATATTCCCCGCATGGGCCTGGTTGCGGAAGGTCCGGGCACTCAACCCGCTGGTGGTGAACAAACAGGCCATGTTCCCGAATTTGTTTCCGTTCACCAGATCGATGGCCTCATCCAGCGTATCCACGGAAATAAGGCTCATCACCGGACCGAATACTTCGGTCCGGATCAGTTCGCCGTCCAGCGCCACGTTCTCGAGAATCGTGGGTTTGATGAAGTTCCCGCGTTCATAACCCTTAATGCTCGCTCCTCTTCCATCCAGCAGGATCCGGGCTCCCTCCTGGATCCCCTTTTCGATCAGCGCTTCAATCCTTGACTTGCTCTGAGAGGTGATGACCGGGCCCATTTCGATACCCTCATCCAGACCAAAGCCCGTTGTTTTGTTTTGGGCCGCTGCATGCAGCGCATCCCGGGCCACGCCCTTTGAATCGCCAATGGTGATGATGTTGGAGGCGGCCAGGCACCGCTGCCCGGCACATCCATAGACGCTGTCGGCAATGATTTTAGCTGTCATTTCCATATCCGCATCGGGCATCACCAGCACCGGGTTCTTGGCCCCTCCCTGTGCCTGTACCCGCTTGCCACTGGTGGCCCCCCGCTGATAAATGTATCTGGCAACGGGTGTGGAGCCCACAAAACTGATGGCCTGAACATCCGGGTGATCCAGCAGGGCATCCACACTCTCCTTCCCCCCGTGGACCAGGTTTACCAGTCCGGGCGGGAGATCCAGCTGATCCAGGAGCTCAAATACCCGCATCATCGTCATCGGCACTTTCTCGGAGGGCTTCAGCACAAAGCTGTTCCCGGCTGCAAGGGCATAGGGCAGGAACCAGAAAGGGATCATTCCCGGGAAATTAAAGGGCGAGACACAGGCGCAGACCCCGAGGGGCTGGCGAATCATAAACTCGTCAATACCACTGGCAATATTCTCCAAAAACTCACTTTGCATCAGGGTGGGGGCCGCA
>CAYRLP010000256.1:0-508 GCA_964424935.1 uncultured Bacteroides sp. | reverse complement strand
TGCCTCTCTGCCGCCGATTCCGCATTGGTTTTTCCGCACTCCAGGGTGATCAGCCGGGCGATCTCTTCCACATGTTCCTCCAGCAGGGACTTCAGCCTGTAAAGGGGCTGGACACGACGCATCACGGGGACATGGCGCCATTGTTCAAATGCCTCCCGGGCAGCATGGACGGCGTCTTCCACATCTCCTCCCGTTTTCGGTCCGTAGGGCACCCGGGCCAAAACCTCCTGGCTGGCCGGATTCACCACGTCTATGACCTCCCCTTCCCTGCTCCCGGCCCATTTCCCGTTGATGTAATTCTTTAGCTTCTCCATATTTCTTATTTGATTCATATTTAACTACTTAGCTTCGTCCCAGCAAAACATAGATCAGAATGGTGATCCCCACCAGGGCCACGGACATGTGTTTGGTATACTTCCAAGGTATCATTTCCATTTTTACAGGCGCTGTACGGATCCCGAAATTCTTACGCGGATAGAAATGGGAAACGGTAAACATGATGATCACG
>CAYRLP010000255.1:0-4973 GCA_964424935.1 uncultured Bacteroides sp. | reverse complement strand
ACGTCATTGCAACCGCCGGACAAGTGGGAATCAGGCGCATAGTCGTCACTTCCACGGCCGGAATCCTGGGACCGTCGGAAAAAACGGCCGTTACGGAAGCAAGTCCCCCACCGGCATCCTTTTTTACCGATTATGAGGCCTCCAAATATCACCTGGAACAGCAGCTTCTGGGACGCATCGATCCGGATCCGGAGGTTGTGATTGTCAATCCCACAAGGGTTTATGGACCGGGATATCTCAGTGAATCCAACGGGGTCACCAAACTGATCCGGAAATACGTGAAAGGAAGCTGGCGTTTCATTCCGGGGAACGGGAACAGCACAGGCAACTATGTGTATGTGGAAGATGTGGTGAGCGGACACCTGCTGGCCATGGAAAAGGGAAAGCCGGGAGAACGCTATGTGCTGGGCGGTGAAAATATCTCTTACAACCAGTTGTTCGCATGGATCCGTGAGGTGAGCGGAGTGGAAAAAAAATTGTTCAGGATCCCTCTCTGGATCATGCTTATTGCAGCGGGAACCATGAAATTTTATTCCAGATTAACCGGCAGGCCACCGCTGATTGTACCCAGGCTGGTACGAAGATTCAACCACAACTGGATCATCTCCTCTGAAAAAGCCATGCGAGAGCTGGGATATGAACCTATCCCTGTACGTGATGGCATACAACTTACCGTTCAATGGATTAAAAATTCTAACTTATGAAAAACCTGATTCTTTCCACCGGATTCATTGTACTGCTTTCCTTGGCTTCCTGCAGTGAACAGAAGTATCCTACCGCAGGTTCCGTCATCAGGCTGGATCCGGATCTGGACCGAATTATTGCTCCGGGTGTGCTGCCTGAAATAGTGGCTGAGGGATTCGAGTGGTCAGAAGGTCCGCTCTGGCTGCCGGACCAGAACAAAGTGATCTTCTCGGATATTCCGAATAACTCCATTTTTGAATGGTCGGAAAAGGGCGGACTGCAACTCTATTTAAAACCCTCCGGATATACAGACACCATTCCACGGGGCGGAGAGACCGGTTCCAATGGTCTGCTGCTGGACAGTCAGGGCCGACTGGTATTGTGCCAGCACGGGGACCGGAGGATGGCCCGGATGGAAGCACCGCTGGATGAGCCGGCTCCCATATTTGAAACCATCGCCGGAACATGGAAGGGAAAACGTTTTAATTCGCCCAATGATGCGGTATACAGCAGCAACGGCAACCTGTATTTCACGGATCCCGCCTTCGGCATGGAACTCAGGTATGGGGATCCCCGCCGGGAAATGGATTTTACCGGGGTGTTTCTGGTTCGGCCCGACGGGGAAGTCAGCCTTCAGCTCCAGCATTTATGGGCCCCGAACGGAATCGGGCTCTCCCCGGATGAGAGCAGGTGTATTGTGGCCAACTCAGGAGGAAATCCCGGCGCGCTGTGGATGGAATATGACGTAGTAGAGGATGGAAGCCTTCAGCATGAAAGGGTCTTCTGTGACCCAAGCACCGTTTCGGACACCCTCCGCGGGGGGTGCGATGGCCTGGTGGTGAGACAGGACGGGATCATCTTTGCCACCGGACCGGGCGGGGTCTGGATCCTGACACCGGAAGGAAGTCCCCTTGGGATCATCCAAACAGGACAGGCCACCTCCAATTGCACCCTGGATGCGAAAAACAGATATCTCTATATAACTTCAGATATGTATCTGATGCGGATCCGTCTGAAATAGACCTTTCCCTTAAACCTCAGGAAGAATCCAGGGGGACCGGTAGCTGGGAGCCAGGTAGGTGTCTGCATCCGCATCGTCGATAAACCTGCTTGTTTCAGCATCCCAGTATAACCTCCTCCCTGTTTTAAAGGCTATATTCCCCAGGTGGCAGGTTCGGGCCACTCCGGCTGCTATCTCTACAGGGCAGTTCAGGGCTGCCCCGTTCTTGATTGCGTCCACAAAGTTAAGCATGTGGTTATGCAGTCCCTGTCCATCTCCCTTGATCAGATCCACCTTTTCCAGGGTCGGTTGTCCTCCCTTGGGTTCCGGGATCACCTCCCATCCTGTACGGTCAACCACCAGGGTTCCGTCATTCCCCACAAAACCCACCCCGTGGGAGCGGCCATAATATCCCCCGTCAATTCCTATCCCGTGATCCCACAGCATGGTAAAATCATCGAATTCATAGATGGCCTGCAGGGTATCAGGTGTTTCACAGGCATCCTCCGGATACGCAAACTTTCCGCCCATGGCCATCACCGATTTCGGCGCATATTTATTCATCCCGAACAGGGCATAATCCACAATATGAACCCCCCAGTCGGTCATCATGCCCCCTGCATAATCCCAGAACCACCGGAATGTAAAGTGGAACCTGTTCTTATTGAAAGGCCTTAAGGGTGCCGGACCCAGCCAGAAATCATAATCCACGCCTTCCGGGACCGGTGAATCTGGAACCACGGGCACCGATTTCATCCAGCCCTGGTAGGACCAGGCACGAACGGTCCGGATCTTGCCCAGTTTTCCCGAGTGAACGTAACGGATGGCATCCTGCCAGTGCTTATCACTGCGCTGCCACTGCCCGATCTGTACTATGTTTCCATACTTCCGTACAGCCCGTTCCATCAGGTTGCATTCTTCAATGGTGTTCGCCAGCGGTTTCTCACAATATACGTTGTAACCCTCCTGTGCGGCATATAAAAAAGGAAGGGTGTGCCAGTGATCGGGAGTTCCGATAATGACTACATCCAATCCGTCATGTTCCAGCAGCTTACGAAAATCATTGTACCCCTTGGGAGCTTTGCCCTGGATTTTCCCCACATCCTTGATCCGTTTTTCAAGTACGTTCTGATCCACATCACAAAGTGCCGCACACTCGGTGTTTGGCAGGTTCAGGAAGGCGTTCAGATCGGCAAATCCCATTCCGTTGATGCCGATGGCCCCGCAGACCAGTTTTTCGTTGGCCCCGAGTATCCTGCCACTGAGGGTGGAGAATGGGGAGGTCAGTCCGATGACAGCTGCGGCTGCTGTGGATTTTTTAATAAAGTC
The DNA here is from genome assembly GCA_964424935.1 of uncultured Bacteroides sp. Classification (GTDB taxonomy): domain Bacteria; phylum Bacteroidota; class Bacteroidia; order Bacteroidales. The sequence goes on along the minus strand of CAYRLP010000255.1, from coordinate 1,960 downwards.
TCTTCTGTTGCTTGGCATGATATTCGTCCAGGTTTGATTTATCCTTAAATATAGTTACTAAACGACAATATGATATTAATAGTGGCTGCTAAAAAACCGAGACCAGCTGCAATACCTGCTCCCGGATCTCTCCCGGTGTCGGGTTCAGTTCCCTGGTGGTGAACCGGCCCTGCTTCACATCAATGCGGTCAAATACCATCTTGTAGAGCTGGTAGATCACATGCAGGCTCATAAGGTACCTGCCATCAAGTATCCCCGATAGCTTCTGCAGTTCCAGAAGTGTCCTTTCCCGGTACCTTTCTGCATATTGAAGGTATTCCCCGATTACCTCCCGGAACGATGGGGGAATAGGGGCCCCTTCCGCAATATTCCTTAGATCGGCGGGAAGCAAATGATGCTTTCGCAACAGGTCATGTGCGAAATAATTCAGGTTGTTCAGCTGGTCTTCCTGGAAATCCCTGATAATATGGACCAGGTAGCTGAAGATGGCACAGGGTCTCGCCACATCCATCACATCGAAGTCCGGTATTCGGTATTCCCCGTTTTCTTCAATGAGACAACATAAATGCACAAAAATGGAGGCAGGTGCCACCGAGGCTCCTTCTGCATAATCCAGGAACTCTTCCAGCGTGGAAAATCCATCATGGCTGATATCATAAATCATGGACTTGGCAAAATTGTGAAAGAGCTGAAGCGGAATCTTAAAGGTGGAAATGGTGAAGGACAGTTCCGCATAAAAGGGATCGTCGTCCGGAACCTGCTCCAGGCAGTCTATCCAGCTGTTTACCCTTTTGCTTAATTCTTCCTGCTCCAGGCAGCTGATGGATTCTTGCCTGGACTTCCGGTCGTCGATCAGATCATCGATCATACGCATGAACCTATAACAGACCCTGGCAGCATGGTATCTTTTATCATCCCAGAAGCGAGCTGCAATAAGAATGTTGGGATGTTTGTCAATCTTCTCAAAATCGATGCTGTTGATGATCCTATTAAGCTCCTTGTCCATTTCAGCCCTAATTTTTTCCATTTCGTTCAATGCGTTCGGTAACCAGCTTTGCTGAAAGCAGGGAAAGTGGCATGCCACTGCCCGGCTGGGTGCTTCCTCCCGCAAAATATAAATTCCTGTACTTTTTATGTTGATTTCCGGGACGTAAAAATCCCATCTGTAAAAGATTATGTGCCAGACTGCCGAAGGTCCCTCCCCGGGACAGATTAAATATAGATTTCCATTCAACCGGCGTATAACAGATTTCAAATTTGATATGTTTTCTGAAATTATCCAACCCCTCCTCTTCCAGACGCTTCAGGATCCCTTCCCTGGTCCTCTCCTTAAGAGCTTCCCAATCCATGGCATTCCTGTCATCCAGGTTCCCCGTGTGTGCGATCACAGTTATGGAATCCTGATTCTCCGGAGCTGCCGATTTATCAGAGTGCACGGGGGAGTGTACATATATGGATGGCATTTCGGCAAAGGAATTCTCCCTGAAAATGGCCTCGCAACTCTCCCTGTGCCGACCGGAGACATACACCGTGTGCTGACCAAGTTTAGGATAGGTCCGGTCCATAGCCCAGTGAAACACCAGGGCCGAACAGGAATATTTTAATCGTCCGAGCCTTCTTGCTTTCCTGCTTTCCGGTAACAGATGCTGATATACATAGGGAAGATCTGCATTTGCCACCAGGATATCGGCTGCATGAAAGGATCCATCCTGAAGTGTAATTCCCGTTGCCCTGTTCCCATCCACTTCAATTTTCGAAACCGGAGCATCCAGTACCAGCTTTACCCCCTCCTCACCGGCTGCCGCAAGCAGGCTTACGGCCACTTCGTGCATGCCACCTTTCGGGAAGAACACCCCGTCGGCCAACTCCATAAAGGGGAGGAAACTATACATCCCGGAAGCCGTAAAGGGATTCTGGCCCAGGTACAGATTCTGAAATGTGAAAAAGGCACGCAGTTCTT
>CAYRLP010000254.1:2318-4977 GCA_964424935.1 uncultured Bacteroides sp. | reverse complement strand
TGGTTACCCGGAGCAGCCGGTCCAGGGAGACCCTGAACGACCTGCTTGAGCATGCACGGTACAAAGTGTTCGATGTGAACCTCCGGCCGCCCCACTACACCCCGGAACGGATCATGCAACTGATAGAATCGGCTGATTTTGTGAAATTCAATGAAGAGGAACTCCTGGAGATCTGCGACCACCTGGAGTTCAGGGACCCGTCCATAGAGACCTGCATCCGCTTTGTATCCGGCCGGACAGGCACGGATCAGATCTGCGTGACACGAGGAAAAGACGGGGCGATTCTGTTTTACGATAAAGCTTTTTACTACAATCCCGGATACCCAGTGAAAGTGGCCGATACCGTGGGAGCCGGAGATTCCTTCCTGGCTTCAGTTATCAGTCAGCTTCTCCAAGGCAGGAAGCCCCAGGAGGCTATTGATTTTGCATGTGCCATTGGCTCCATCGTGGCCTCCAGGAGCGGTGCCAATCCCGAGGTTACAACCGATGAGATTCAGAGCATGATCCAGTCCCGTCCATCAGGCTAAGCCGGGTTGGCTGGTTTATGGCGTTGGAGTTCCCGGGTCCTGCTCGTCAGGGTTTGACGGAAGATGGGACTCTTTCTTCTTGCGGAAGGAGGAAGGAATCAGGTTAAAGGTTTTAATACCGAATTTACGGGCCAGCAGTTCCAGCCCCACCAGCGAGACCACCCCTCCGGGAAGGATTACCAGTGTGGTAAAGATCGAGAAGCGACCCACATCCTTCAGTTGTTCGATAGCTGCTTTCACCTCCTCTTCGGTGGGCGGTTCCTTTCGTCCGCTCATATCCAGTTTGGCTTCCAGCAACCGAAAGAAGGAACGGGCCATCTGTTCGGTTTCTTCCGCTTCCTGACCAAATGCCCGGACCCCTTCATCAATAAGGCCTTTGGTCTTATTTGCGTATTTTCTGGCAAACAGGTAACTCCGGTGATTTTTAATAGGTTTTGTCCAGGCAGCATTCTTCAGTTCCTTCAGTCTGGTCCGCAGGAAGGATTCCTTTGGTGTGCCGTCGTCAGATATGATTTCCATAGGTTACTTCTTTATTCATTGTTCTAATTTCCGGCCAATTGCGCGGATTACGCCTGCAAGGATATTGATACCGGGTACCTGTTCCATGTAATTCCTGTAGTCCTCTCCGAATTTCCCGATCAGGAAAGCATCCTCGCGTTTGGTCCCGAGGTAGGTCAGCCAGATTCCGGGAACGCCCAGAACTAAGAAAATCCAGTGCGGATAGAGCAGAGGGGTGGCAATGAATATGGACAGGATCCCCCCGGTGTATTGCACATGCCTGACAATGCCGTAGAGTCCGCCCGTGACTATCTTTGTGGTGTGGACGTACGCACTCCCTTTGTGAACCCCTCCCTTTCTTTTGAAATAGACGATCGGGTAGATGACCATGACCATCCCGATCAGCCAGAACCCGGCTCCCAGCCAAAACAACACGCTGTTTTCATAGGGTTCAATGAAATGCAGTAACACCAAGGGGTTCAACGGAAAGCACAGGACCATTAACAGATAGGCCACATAATCCAGGACATTGTGCCTTGATGATTTTCTCATGGCATGTGTCAACCATCCCTTAGGGTAATGCTCCCTTCCAGCCTTCTGGAAGGGAGCTGTTTCACAGATGGGAAAAGGTTAATCTTCCACCAGAACAGGGTCACCGAACCCCAGGCTCTTCAGGGGTTCCAGCTGAGTGGCCGCATCGCCGACCACTACATAGTACATCTTATCCGGCTGGATGTATTTCTGAGCCAGCTGTTTGTGTTGCTCCAGGGTCATCGCTCCCGTCACTTCCTGCTGCTTCGTGATGTAATCGAAGGGCAAGCCGTACATGCTGATGTTTTCAAGCATGCCCAGCCGGGAATACATGGTCTCAAACTGCCTGGCATTGGATTTCATCAGCGCGTTCTTGGTAAAATCAAGATCCTCCCCGGAGATCCCTTCCCTGTACTTACTCATCTCTCCCGTAAAGATCTCCATGGATTCCAGCGTGGCATTGGAACGAACACTCGAACTGGCAGTAAACATTCCGTAGAGATTGTTCCCGCTGAAATTGGAACGGGCCCCGTAGGTAAATCCTTTTTCTTCACGCAGGATCATGTTCAGTACTCCGCTGAAAGAACCACCCAGTTTATAATTCATGGTCTGAATGGCATCATAGTCTGGATCCGTGCGTACAGGGGACAGGTACCCGATCTGGATGACCGATTGCTTGGCTCCCGGGACATCCACAAAATAGATGACCGGTGTATCGGGGTTCCCCGGGATCTCAAATTCGGGCAGAACCATCTCTTTTGATTCCCAGCGATCAATGATCCCCTGGAATGCACGCTCGATCTCCGGAACCGGTATATCACCGACCACATGCAGGGAGCTTACCGACGGGCTGAGGTAGGATGCATAGTAGGTTTTCAGATCCTCCATGGTAATGGCCTCAATGGTTTCCAGGGTCCCGCTTGAAGGAATTGCAAGCAGGTTCCCTTCCCCGAATACAAGGTTATTGAAAGTGATGTAGGCCAAATAATTGGGATTGGCCTGGTTGCGTTTGATATTATTGATGTACCTGCTTTTGGCCAGCTCAAACTGTACGGAATCCCAGCGGGGTTCCAGGAGGATCTCCTCCACCAGGTCCACGGTTT
>CAYRLP010000254.1:1115-2308 GCA_964424935.1 uncultured Bacteroides sp. | reverse complement strand
CCTCCAATCCGGACTGCCCGTCGAGCTCATATATTTTTCGAAGTTCCTGCTCAGCGTATTCACATTAATGGAGATGGATTGCTCCCCGCCGTAGACATTGATACGGGCCCCCAGCATGTCGATGGCCTCCTCCAGTTCCTCGGGAGTTTTTGATTCGGTTCCCTCGGTCATCATAGCAGCAAGCAAAGATGCCGTACCTGAAAGCTCCGGGGTATCCAGAAGGTGTCCGCCTTTGATAACCAGGGAGTATGTGACCAGCGGGACTTCGTTATAGGAGATGCCGTAAAGCTTGATCCCGTTAGAGAAATCATCGGTCCATACCTGCGGGGGGACCACCACCGGGTCGGGTCCCATGGCCGGCGCCACAGAACGGTCAAAGGAGGAGGGGGTCTTCTGTATGACCTCCGGTTCCCCGCTTACATCCTGGCTGACCTCGATGGCATCGGACACGTTCTCTTCAACCACGTCTGCCATTACGGAGTTTTCCGCCACCAGGTCAAGACTTCCCTTGGGAACAAAGCTGGTAGCCACATAAGGTTTATCCTTGATGTAGGTTTCATATACACGCTGGACATTCTCGATGGTGACTGCCTGAATATTTTCGATATCCTGTTCAATATAGGAAGGAGACCCGGCGTATTCGTTATAGCGGGCCATCTGGAATCCCTTGCTCAGGATGGAGCTGATGTTATTATAGAAACGGGTTTCCAACCCTGCCTTGATCCGTTCGATATCATTCTCGGTGATGCCTTCCTCTTCAAACAGGCTGAAAGATTCAAAAATGGCATCTTCCACGTCGGCCAGGGGGATGCCGGCATTGGCGTTGATAGTAATCCGAAAACCACCGGCCAGCTCCCTGGAACGGTTGTATGCCGAAGTCCTGGAAGTCAGTTTTTTATCCTTGACCAGCACCCGGTACATGGGGGCTTTCTTCCCGGTGGACAGCAATTCAGCAAGGAAATCCAGGGCATAGGCATCCGGGGTATATTGCTCCACCGTGGGCCAGACCATGGTAAACTGGGGGGTTTTGGCAAAATTGTCTTCGTGGTACAGCTTTTTGGTTGCATTCAGGGTAACCGGCATGGGTTCCATGTCCTGCATGGAAGCACCGCCAGGAATCTCACCGAAGTATTTTTCCGCCAGGGCTTTGGCCTCTTCCATATCAATGTCCCCAGCAATGACCAGGGTGGCAT
>CAYRLP010000254.1:0-1105 GCA_964424935.1 uncultured Bacteroides sp. | reverse complement strand
GCATTGTTGGGTCTGTAGTAGGCTTCATGAAATTCCTTGACATCTTCCACCGTGGCATTGAACAGGTCCTCCATTTCGCCGATGACCTGCCAGCTGTAAGGGTGTCCGGCGGGATACAGGTTCTTGTCCAGCACATAGGAGTTGTGCCCGTAGGGCCGGTTGTCCACCATCTGCCTTTTTTCATTCTGAACCACATTCTGCTGGTTCGCAAAGGCGGATTGCGTTACCGTGTTTATTAAATATCCCATTCGGTCCGACTCCAGCCAGAGCGCGGTCTCCAGTGCATTTTTAGGGACCACTTCATAATAGGTGGTTCCATCGGAATTGGTTCCCCCGTTAAGGGTTCCGCCGGCCTCCTGGATTGTTTTAAAGAACTGGTCCTGACCCACATTTTCCGATTCCTGGAACATCATGTGTTCGAACAGGTGAGCAAAACCCGTACGTCCCGGTTTCTCCCGGTTCGAACCGACATGATACTGTATGGCCACGGAAACAATGGGATCTGACCGGTCTGTGTGAAGGATCACATCCAGACCGTTATCAAGGGTGTATTTCTCAAAGTCGATAGAGAACTCGGTTTTGTCTCCGGTTGAGGTGCAGGAGACCAGCATAAGGAGCAGGGCTCCTAATGCAGAAATGAATAGTTTTTTCATAGGTTGCAGAATGTATGTGTTAAGTAATTAATTTTCATCATTAGATCGCGCCCCACTGTTTTAACAGCGCATCTGACATAAGCCAGTCATAAGCATTGAAACGGCCAAATCCCTGTTTCCCCTCCTTATTGGTCTCGTGGAATTCCTTGATGACCCGGAGCAGTTCCGGGTTTTGGATATGGGCTCCGTCGATGCTGTTCAGGGCAAAATTCCGGTCCATCATGTTGTACGTGTCATCGGTAAGTATCCGGACATAGGCAGCCACTGCTTCGTCAGTAGCTCCAAGAGCGTACAATGCCTCGGCAGCGATGACCGCCACCGAGGAAGATTCGTCCTGGCAAGCCTTGATCAGTGCTTTGATCTCAGACGAAGCCACGTCCTTGTGCACCAGCAGGCCAATGGCACCCCAGTAGCGCATTGCGGGGTTCTTATGTTTTAGAAAAGTTGTATAT
>CAYRLP010000253.1:0-5001 GCA_964424935.1 uncultured Bacteroides sp. | reverse complement strand
GTATGGTCCCGATGGGAATGGATTTACCTGGTTTCTTCAGATCGCCCGACAGGCCCACGCCGGCCGTCATTCCGGTGAAGGCCGGGAATATGATGGCGAAAACAATGAAGAACTGTCCTCTTTCTCCACCGGCCATATCGGTCAGGGAGAAGGTGTGTGTTTCGGCATATTCGGTGCTCCCGAGAAAGAAGAGGACCAGGGAGATAATCAGGATGGCCACCACCAGATAGAGGGTTTTCATGCCTACGGAAGCTCCCTTTTTAAGGATAAGCACCGCTAAACCGATCAGGGCAGGCACACTGATTACCTGCCTGGGCAGATTAAATCCAAAACGGTTACTGAACCAGTTAAAGACGGATTCAAAGGCCTCGGTAAATGCAATGATATAGAAGGCCACGCTTATGGCCTGTGAAATGAAGAGCGCAAAACCGATGGTGGCCCCGATATTGAGCCCGAAGGACCGGGAAATGATAAAGTATTCTCCCCCTCCTTCCACCCGTTTGTTGGTGGCTATTTCAGAAATGGCAAGGGCCGTTGGAATGGTAACCATATGACCCAGCAGGACGATCCCGATCACTCCCCAGAATCCCAGGGTACCCACTGCAAAACCAAAGCGCAGGAAAAGGATCGCACCCAGGATGGTAGCGATGGCCGTGAAATAAACCGGTGCGGTGCCGAATGATTTTTTTGTCCCGGATTCCATCTCTTAAGTTTACGTTATGTAAATATAAGAAATGGCACGAGATCAGAAATAAAGGTCCCGCTCACCTTTTTTAACAAGTTCCAGACGCTCTTCCAGTTTAGTTTTAAAACCATCCTCTTCCATTTCTTCCAGGTTTCTGGAAATAAGCTGGTATCCCTTTTCCCTGGTGCCGTTACGGGCATAATCCTCCAGATATTCTGCCATGGTCAGCAGGGCATTGGGGGTGCAGTACCGCTTGATGAATCCGGGAACGGAGAACTCCATAAAGTGTTCACCGGTCCGGCCGGTTCGGTAGCATGCCGTACAGAATGAGGGCAGGTATTCATTTTCGATCAGCTCGTCCATCACCTCGGACAGGGAACGGTTATCACTGATCTGGAACTGTTCTGCATCCAGGTCCTGGTCAGATTTCTTCCCGGAATACCCCATCAATTCTATGCGCGTTCCCCCATCGATCTGAGAAACCCCGTACCTGAGTACCTCATCGCGAATGGCTGCCGGTTCGCGGGCAGTCAGGATCAACCCGGTATAGGGAACAGCCAGCCTCAGGATGGCCACCATGCGTGTAAAATCCGCATCACTCATCAGCCATTGGTCCCCGAAAGAAACATCGGAAGCTTTCTTAAGCCTGGGAAAGGAGATCGTATGGGGACCGACTTGATAAACCGCCTCCAGGTGATTCACGTGACGTATCAGTCCCAGCACTTCAAAACGCCAGTCATACAAACCGAACAATGCCCCGATTCCCACGTCATCGATTCCCGCTTCCTGTGCACGGTCCAGTGCCGTGATCCTCCAGTTGTAATCCCTTTTGACTCCCCCTTTATGAACCCTGGCATAGGCCCCGCGGTGATAAGTTTCCTGGAAGATCTGATAGGTTCCGATCCCTGACTCATGGACCGTTCTGAATCCCCGGATATCCAGGGGTGCCGCATTGATATTTACCCGGCGTATCTCCCCCTTACCCCGTTTCACCTGGTACACGGTCCGGACGGTTTCCGCAATGAATTCCGGTGAATAATCGGGATGTTCCCCATAAACCAGGATCAGCCGTTTCTGTCCCATATCTTCCAGCATCTCCACCTCCCGAATCAATTCCTGCCGGTTCAGGGTGGTCCGCTTCTGTTTTTTATTAGAAGTGCGGAATCCGCAGTATGCACAGTTATTGATGCAAAGGTTCCCTACGTAAAGTGGAGCAAACAGTACGATCCGTTTACCGTACACCTGCTCCTTCAGTCTGCGGGCCCCTGCCTTGATTTCCTCCACCGAATCGGGATCCGTAGCATTCAGTAGTACGGCGGTTTCCTGCAGGGACAATCGTTGTTTTCCCAGGGATTTGGTAATGATATCGCGGACCTGCCCCGGGTCCGGTTTCGCCGCATCAAGAATTCTCTCGATCTCCTTTTCAGAGATAAAGGGGACCATGGGCTTATCTTCCATACAATAGGACTGCGGATCGTAGATCATTCCATTTCGATTTACGAACCTTTGGAAGTATTAAAGAAAACGGCTCACTATGAAGTCTTTACCTTCAGATCTTCCTCCGGATCAGTTGCTTATTGATACCTTGAAAGCGGAAATACCAGTTTCTCAGTCCCCGCAAAGGTAGGCATTGTTATTTGAATAACAAAATAGATTCTGACAATATTTGCTACTTTTATCCAGGCATGAAAAACTGTTTGATCCTACTTGCGCTGGCTCTGTTTCAGGGCCCGTTCGGGGAAACCCGGGCCCAGGAAGCGAACCTGTCATACCGTCTCCAACCGGGAGAAAATTATTATCTGAAGTCAGATCTGCAACAAAGCACCCACTCCGAATCCATCGACAGCGAGGAGATCTCCTTTTATAACCTCACTGGAATAGAATTCCATGTGGATTCCACGGACCGGTCCGGTAACTACTTTTTGCGCGGACGATACAGGGATCTGCTGATCTCCATGCTGGCGCCCCTTATGGACATTGATATCAGTTCCGCTTCCGGAAAGGACCGGATGCTGACCGAAATGGTGAACCTGCTGGAACAAGGTACCTTTCAAATGGTGATGACTCCCCGCGGCGAACTAAAAAGCCTGACAGGTCTGGAAGAACTCTTTGCCCCGCTCTCCGCTTACCATGCCTCCGATACAACCGAACAGGAGGTTATCCTGAAGACCCTGGAGGAGGCTTACGGGCCCGATGCCCTGAGAAGCCTGTTCAACCTCTTTGTCTGGATCTACCCGGTTCTGAATCCCATGACCAACTGGACTAACGATGTTACCTATTACTTCAACACCAAAGCGGTCAACCTGGTTAACCGTTACCTGCTGTCCAGATCCACAGAGGCCTCGGTCATCATCCAGGGAATTGGCATGTTAAACTCCACGAAGGAATTCTTTGAAACGACCGGACTGGGCGACGTGAAATCATCTGTTACCGGCAGCCAGACCTTTGACTTCCAGATGAATCCGGAAACCGGATGGTTGAACCGGTGTGTGTCGCGCCAGCGGATAATCATTGAAACTACCATCCTGGAAAGCAGCCATTTTCCCAAAGGCCTCAAGATCCCATCTTATACAGAAACAGTATTCGAGGTGACCGGGGGCAGACTGAACTCAACTATTAATCCCGATGAACATGAATAAGATCCATTATACCTTCCGTCCGGTGCTGATTCTTCTCATTCTTGTATCCACCCAGCTGGTTACACTACATGCACAACCCTACAGGCATGCAGCGGGTGTCCGGGCCGGGCTGTCCAGCGGAATCAGTTACAAAGGTTTCAGGCTTCACCGGATGTCGGCTTTCGAACTGGATATACTTTACAACCGGCATGGCCTGAACCTGAATGCCCTCTACGAGTACCACCTGAAACCCTTTAAAAAGAGCACAAGAACCTTCGTCTATCTGGGAGGTGGTGCCTTCGGGGGTGACTGGAATGAACAGTTTTCCATAGGTGTAGCGGCCATTGCCGGACTGGAATATACCTTCCGGGACCTGCCTCTCAACTTAAGTCTGGATTGGAAACCCATGCTCAATCTTTACGCGGATTTTGAGCCGGACTGGCTGGATTTTGGTCTCTCTATCAGGTACCGCTTTAGCCGGTAAGCCTTTACTTTTTACGGAAAGTATCATATATTTATCCTGATTGCTGTTTGTTCATTAAAACCTGTGGTTATGATCCCTTCCCTGAAAGAGGTTCAGGCGGTAGTAAAACGTATCGCCCCCTATGTTCACAATACACCGGTGCATACCTCCTCCACGATTGATAAAATGCTTAAAGCCACCGTCTATTTTAAATGTGAAAACTTTCAGCGCGGAGGGGCCTTTAAACTGCGGGGAGCAACCAATGCCATTCTTCAGCTAACGGAAGATGAGCGTGCCCGGGGCGTCATTACCCATTCTTCGGGCAACTTTGCAGCTGCGCTTGCCCTGGCTGCCAATTCCCTGAATACCAAGGCTTACATCGTTATGCCTACCAATGCACCTACGGTCAAACGGGATGCGGTGGCAGGATACGGGGCACAGATCATTGATTGTGAACCCTCCCTGAAGAGCCGGGAAGCAACCATGAGGGCACAGCAGAAAAAGAATGGCGCTGTATTTATCCATCCTTCCAACGATATGAATGTGATTCTTGGTAATGCTACCGCCGTTATGGAACTTGCCAAAGAAACCGAACAGCTGGATGTAGTGATTGCCCCGGTGGGAGGCGGAGGACTGTTGGCAGGAACGGCACTGGCCGTAAACCATCTGCATTACTATATCGAAACCATAGGAGCTGAACCCTTTGGTGCCGATGATGCCTACCTCTCACTGAAAACGGGGAAGATCCAACCCAGTATCAATCCGAAGACCATAGCTGACGGGCTGAAAACACAACTGGGGGACCAGAATTTTCCGATTATCCGGAAATTTGTCAGTAAAATTATCAGGGTGGAAGAGAAAGAGATCATCGAAGCCATGAAATTCATTTGGGAGCGGATGAAAATTGTGATCGAACCATCCAGTGCGGTTGCCGTGGCTGCCATGTTCAGAAACAGCACTGAGTTCAAGAACCGGAAAGTCGGGGTGATCCTCTCGGGGGGCAATGTGGACCTGACAAACCTTCCATTCTAAATTTCTGGAAAAAAACAGAGATTATTGACGCTGATCCTGGCACCGGTCGGCACATCAACGGTTATATATGTTAAAAAACATAAACTTGTGCCGGTGTCGAATTGTAAATCCCATATATTTGTAGATAGCAGTTTTAGAAAAGGAGGTTCTCTTTTCTACTTGCTAACTAAAACTACCACAGACAGAGCAGGTGATGCACAAGA
>CAYRLP010000252.1:0-5004 GCA_964424935.1 uncultured Bacteroides sp. | reverse complement strand
CTCCAGAAGGAACTGGGCGAATATTTCCAGAGGAAGGGTGCTGCATTTTCGGACGGCAGGATGATTACGGTCACCGTGGTCCGGATCAGCCCGGACCTCCAGATCGCCAAGGTCTATCTCAGCATATTCCCGGGGGATCATGGAGCGGAAACCATCCGTGAGATCTCTGAAAAAGCCGGGCTGGTACGGAGTGAAATGGGAAACAAACTCCGGAACCAGTTAAGGCACATCCCGGAGTTCGTCTTTTTTCTGGATGACTCGCTCGATTACATAGAACGGATCGAGAACCTTCTAAACGAAGATTAATGCAATACGATCCCATCAAGCATACGCTGGGAAACCTGTTTAACCGGACACCCTTTTTAAGGAAGTTATTCTACCGCTTGCTTGATCTGCTCCTGTTGCGCTCCTGGCACATCCGAAAGGAGCTCAGGCAGCTGGACAAGGAGGGATTCCTTCCCGTACAGATTGCCGATGCGGGTTCCGGGTTCGGACAGTATGTCTATTACCTTTCCAATCGCTACCCCGAAGCACAAATCACCGGCCTGGATATCAAACAGGAACAGGTGGATGACTGCAATCGCTTCTTTTCGGCCATACACCGCGACCATCGGGTAAGCTTCCAGTACGCAGATTTAACAGAACTCGAAACACGTGAGGAGTGGGACCTGGTACTTTCGGTGGACGTGATGGAGCATATCGAGGAGGACCGCAGGGTGTTCCACCATTTATATACCGCCCTGAAGCCGGGAGGGATCCTGCTGATCTCGACCCCATCTGACCAGGGGGGCTCGGATGTACATCATGAGCACGATACTTCCTTCATTGATGAGCATGTGCGTGACGGATACGGGGTGACGGAGATAGAGGGTAAGTTGAGGGAAGCGGGATTTTCTGACATTATGGTCAGGTATTCCTACGGGGGCCCCGGTAAGATCTCCTGGAGACTCTCCATGAAGTATCCCATTGTGCTGGCAAATGTCAGCAAGCTGTTCCTGCTGATCCTGCCCTTTTATTACCTGGTGGCCTATCCCATCTGTTACCTTCTGAACCGGGCAGATGTCAGGGGGACCCACAAGACAGGAACCGGACTTATCGTGAAGTGTATAAAGTGAACCTTTCCTTCTATATCGCCAAACGCTACCTGCTGGGGAAAAAATCCCAGAATGCCATCAACATCATCTCCGGCATTTCGGTCCTGGGTATTATGACAGGAACCATGGCTCTGGTCATCGTGCTTTCTGTCTTTAACGGATTTGATATGGTTGTAAAATCACTCTACAACACGTTCGATCCGGATATTCAGATCTCTGCCATGGAAGGAAAAACATTCACCCCCGATCCGGCGAAAGTGGATGCCCTTCGCGCCCTTCCCGGTGTCGCCGCTGTTTCGGAGGTACTGGAAGAGAATGTACTTTTATTATACGATGACCGGCAACACATTGCAACCATCAAAGGGGTTGATGCAGCATTTTCGGATGTTTCCGGTCTCGACTCCATGGTTTATGACGGAGAGATGAAGCTGAAAGACCACAACAGGTCCTATGCGGTGATAGGTCAGGGGGTGGCATACAGCCTGGGTATCAGGCTCAGCTTTATCGATCCCCTCTTCATTTATACCATTGACCGGACGGCCCGGATCAACATGTCCCAGCCCGAAGAGGCCATCCGGAGGAATTATATCTATCCCTCGGGGATATTCGCCATCGAGCAGGATTACGATTCCAGGTATATTATCTGTCCCATTGACTATGTCAGGGATCTGCTCCTCTACCCGGATGAGGTCACCTACCTGGAAGTGAAACTGGACCCGCGCTTTCCTGCCGATGCAGTACAGGATGAAATGGAATCCCTGATGGGGGACCAGTTCCGGGTCAGAAACAGGGAACAGCAAAATGAGATGTTTTACCGGGTGATGCGATCGGAGAAATGGGCCATCTTCCTGATCCTGACCTTTATCCTGATCATCGCCTCTTTTAACGTCATTGGCTCCCTTTCCATGCTGATCATTGATAAGAAAAAGGACATCCTGACCCTGCGGAACATGGGAGCAGACAATAAACTGATTAAAAGGATTTTCCGGGTTGAAGGCTGGCTGATCTCGGTGATAGGAAGTATCATCGGGATTTTTCTTGGAACCGCCATCAGCTGGATCCAGCAGCGGTTCGGGGTCATTAAGCTCAGTGGCAGCGGTTCCTTTATTATTGATGCTTATCCTGTTCATATTGAATCACTTGACATTTGTCTGATCTGGCTGACCGTCCTGGTTATCGGTTGGATTGCTGCATGGTATCCGGTAGTGCAGATCTCAAAAAGATACCTGGCCGAAATAGAAAAGGGGAGCATTGTTTAAAACTTTGCACCTCAATAATGCTTAGATCGTCTATTTTTATGACGATTGCTGAACATGCAGCAGGTGTTTGCAACCAATGACAGGCTATTTCAGTATAATCAGATAACAGATAGAATCTGAATCTATATGAAAGCTTACCGGTTTTCCATACTACTGCTCCTTTCGCTTGCAATATCACTGGGTACCCTGTCGGCTCAGACCCTGGACATTATTAATATCAGCACCACCCCGACCACCTGTTCGGACGGAATCGACGGAACCATCACCTTCACCATTACGGGCGGTACCGCTCCCTACGAATGGTACATCTATGAAGGAGTGGGGTTCCCGGTGGATTTCGGAATCGCCCCCACAGCCATGACCATTACCTCTGTGGGACGAAAGAAGCTGGCTGTATATCTGATCGGGGTCAAGGATTTCGATGGGACTTCCGTCTACAAGCTTGCTTCGGTGGGAGGTCCCGATCCCATGCTGATCACCTCCTATGTATCCACCGACATAACCTGTAATAATGACAACGACGGTACCATCACCGTCACCGCTACCGGTGAATCGGGGAGTCCCATCTATGAGCTGGCCGGACCGGTCACCACAAGCAACACAACGGGTATATTCACCAACCTGCCAGGAGGGACCTACACGGTTACCGCCCGAGACGGGGGTACCTGTACTACCACCGACGTCACTCCGGATTTGATCATTATTAACCCGGATCTGATCGATGTGGTGGTTGAATCCGTTACCAATGTAGCCTGTAACGGGGAGTCCACCGGGGCCATCGATATCACACCAACCGGTGGTACGCCAAATTATAGTTTTTTCTGGACCGGTCCGGGCGGCTTCTCTGCTACTACCGAAGATATTTCCGGACTCGCCCAGGGAGTATACAACCTGACCATTACCGATGCCCACAACTGCACCATGGATTTCCCCGGTCTGGTGACCATTGTGGAGAATCCGCCCATCACCGCTTCCTTTGTCCTCACACACCTGAACTGCGGTATGCCGCTGCCCAGCAATGACGGGGCCATCGATGCCACCATATCGGGAGGGACCTCCCCGTATACATTTAACTGGAGCGGTCCCAACGGATTCACAGCCACCACCGAGGATATTGCCGGACTGGAATCCGGATCCTATGTGCTGGAGGTTACGGACAACCTGGGGTGTATCGAAACCATGGCCGCCCAGGTTATTACAGAGCCTCCGCCCCTCACCGCAACCACCACCCAGGTGGATATCACCTGCTTCGGCGCGGGAGACGGATCCATTGACCTGACTGTTTCAGGAGGGATAACCCCCTATACCTTTGCCTGGACCGGACCCTTTGGATTTACTGCCACGACGGAGGATATTTCCGGACTGGAAGCAGGATCCTACAGTGTCACGGTCACCTATATTGGTGGTTGCGCCTACCCGTATCCCGATATTGCAACCATCACAGAATCCCCGGAGATCCAGGTAAGCTCCGTTAAAACAGATATCTCCTGCGGTGGACTTTCCGACGGAGCCATCGATATTACCGTCACCGGAGGCCTGCCACCTTATACCTTTGCCTGGACCGGACCCGCCGGATTCACTGCAAACACGGAGGATATCTCCGGACTGGAGGCAGGTGCCTACAGCCTGTCTGTCACCGATGCCCTCCTCTGCACGGTAAACTTCCCGAACCTGGAGACCATCGTGGAACCTTCTTCCGTGGTAGCCACCTATGTTTCGCACCAGGATGCGCTGTGTTACGGAGATTCCAACGGGTCCATCGAAATTGATGTGAGCGGCGGGATTGCACCCTATCTGTTTGAATGGAGGAACAGTTCAGGTACCCCGGTATCTTCCGCAGAGGATCCTTCAGGATTACCGGCCGATACCTATTCCCTGGTGATTACCGACGCTAACGGCTGCATTTTCACTTTCCCAGATCTGGCAACCATTGCGGAGCCTCCGGTTCTGACTGCTAATCTGAACAAGACAGATGTGAGCTGTTTCGGTGCAGGAGACGGAACTATTACCGTGACGGCCGCTGGGGGAACCGTTCCCTACAGCTACTCCGTGGATGGTACGAACTTCCAGGCCGGAGCCACCCTGGGACCACTCCCTGCCGGATTCTACACCGTATGGACCCGGGATGCAAACCTTTGCGAGGTCACAGATACCATTACCATCTTTGAACCCACCGAAATCCTGATCGGGAGCGAAACGGCCATCTATCTGTGCCATGGTAACCTGCAGGGAGAGATAAGCATAAACGGGGTATCCGGAGGAACAGGCCCTTATGAGTACTCCATCAATGGCGGTACGGATTTCTACCCCACCAGCCTGTTTACCGGTCTGGCCCCCGGTAGCTACCAGACGGTGGTTCGGGATGCCACAGGGTGTATGGTGAACGGTAACCTGAATCTCTTGGTGGAACCGCCAGCCCTGCAGATCGATACTTATATCCAGGATGATATTACCTCCTGTTTCTACAGTCCGGAAGGAAGGATCCAGATCAGTGGTATCGGAGGCACCGGTGCGATTACCTATTCACTGGATGGAGCTCCTCCGGTATCCCCGGGGGACTTCCAGAACCTGAACGGAGGGACCTATCTGGTCACCCTCATAGATGCCAACGGATGTACCCATGATACAACGGTAGATATTTTAACACCCCC
>CAYRLP010000251.1:0-5005 GCA_964424935.1 uncultured Bacteroides sp. | reverse complement strand
AGATACAGGAGGGTATCCGGACGATTTATAAAATGAATATCTCGGAATCGGAACCCAAAAACATAGGAGGACGTAACTGATGTCAAAATTCATAAGAAAAAAGGGTAAGGGCTCCCAGTCCATCAATACCGCCTCGCTTCCTGACATTGTGTTCATGTTGTTATTCTTTTTCATGGTGGCAACCACAATGCGGGAAACGGAGGTCCAGGTAAGGGTAACCGTACCTCAGGCTACCGAGGTGAAAAAACTGGAGAAAAAATCCCTGGTGAGTTACATCTACATCGGGCGACCCGTGGCACACCTGGCCCGGGTATATGGAACTGAGCCACTGATTCAGCTTAACGACAAGCTGGTGAGTGAAGAGGGAATTCCCTATGAATCGATCCAGGACTATGTTTTGTTTGAACGGGAGAAACTTCCCGAATCGGAGAAGAACCGGATGACCATGTCCCTGCGTATTGATCAGAATATGCCTATGGGTAAAGTGGATGATGTGAAAAAGGCACTCAGGCGTGCCAAAGCGTTAATCATCAACTATTCGGCCCGCAAGGAATACCGGGAACAGGGAAGACAACGATAATAACAACAAACCTTACACACAGAGGGCTCCGCTGCGGCGGATGCCCTCTTTTTTTGCTCAAGCCAAATCAAGCCAGATAGTAGCTCGCAGCTTAAAAAAGTAATAGAAAACCTGCGGTGGAATGGGATTATCCGTAGAGGGCCGTATAGACCTGGTCGACCATGTCCTGGAAGGTATGCGGCTGGGTGAAAATAGCCCTTTTCTTCAGGAACCGCTCTACATGATAGAACAGCTTGGTTGTATCTGACCCGGTATAACTCTCTATGGTACTCTTAAAGTAGAGTTCACTGATATTCTTGTCATATATCTTTTTCACTGAGTTTCCGAGGCCAAAGAGCAGGTAATACTTGGAGATCGGTTTGGCTGGATTTTCGTAGTCGCAAAAGATCTTATCCACGTAGGTGCCATTTTCGTAGATCACAACTTCCCTTACAAAACCTTCATAGGTATAGAATATCCACTCCCCGTGACGCTGGTGCGTCTTTTTAAATCCCTGAAGTTTGATGGTCCCGTCGTTGTATAATTCCATCTCCGGCACATACAATTTTCCACTGGGAGCCTTCACCTTGCCGTTCTCAAGCGTACGGTCTTCAATTCCGAAATAACTCAGGTAAGGCATATCCCGGATTATCTCCTCGGGACGGGTGGTTTCATCGATCCTCTGGTAATTGGCACCGGCAAATACCTCTTCGGCATTTTCCACCAGCAACTCCTGTTCATAAATACCATCTTCATAGGCTTTCCGGTCCCTTAGCTTGGAGATCAGCAATCCCAGATCCCGGTGCACGCTCCCGCTCATATCTGCCAGCCCCATGGATGTCAGGATCATCTCCTTGTCATTTCTGAACAGGAAGGTATTCAGTTTATCGTGATAGAGAATCCGCAGGTTAAGGAAATCCTTGTACCATCGTTGTCCCCGGATCTGGTTCCTTTCTTTTCCATAAACCAGGGTGATGCGAACATTGCGCTGATCGGCCTGCTGAAACTTCAGGAGTACACTTTCGTGCAGTTTCAGTACCGGGGCAAAAAAAACGATTTCATTGCTGGCCTCTGACATCAGACGGTCTATCTGATATGAAGTTCCTACATGGGAAAGGAATTCAGCAGCCATAAACTCCGTGAAAAATTAGTTCTGCACCTCTCACGAAAATAGGCAATAAACAAGCCCCCTATGGAAGAAAATATTAACAAGGTTCCGCCGACCGGTTCCGGAAGTGTTTCCTGCGGGAAGGAGTCACGTGAAGTGTCCCTTTGTACTGCATTTCGGCCGCTTTAAAATCAACGAAGGCGGACCCTTCCGGACCGCCTCCTTCTGTGTATGGTGACTCCAGGAGGACTCGAACCCCCACCATGGGAACCGGAATCCCACGTTCTATCCTGTTAAACTATGGAGCCATGCTGGACCGCAAAGTTAATATTTTTTCCTAAAGCCGGGATTTTACGCGTTCCCAATCCACATCGATGGGAACAGCCACGAACTGACTCCCCGGACTGTATAGAAGGGCATTCCGGATGCGTGAACGGAAATTGGGATGGGTGGAGATAAGCTCAAACTGATTCATCAATTCATTTCCGGTTTCTTTTTCCAGCTTTCTGAAAAAAGTGGCCAGGGTTCTGGGCTCAATGGAAGCCTTTTCAAGCAAATGTTCCGCAAATAGGTCCGCTTCTTCTTCCTGTTTTCGGTCAAAACTGGTGGATGTGATCAGGCCGGTCACCTCTCCGATCACATACGGATCTCCCGAGGTAACGATTTTGATCCCCAGTTCTTTGACCAGACGGGAGATCACGTGTCGCTCTTCCACATGCCCCATCTCGTGAGCCATCACTGCTGCTAATTCTTCAGGGGAGTCACAGAACCCGATCAATCCGGTGGAGATCAGTATGTTCCCTCCAGGTACCGTAAATGCATTGATCATTTCACTATCAAACAGAACAAAGCGGTAATGGTATTCGGTATTGTCCAGCCCTTCCAGGAGCCGGTCGCCGATGATCAGGACCGCCGAATCGACCAGCGGGTTCTCATACTCCCCGAATCCCGGATTCATCAGGATCAGATCCACATAGGCCTCCCCCAGTTTCTCCTCCTTTTGAATACTCAGCAGCTGTGGATCTTCCGGATAGGATAATAGCGAAAATGCCAGCCAGATGAATCCAAAAACACCGAGCAGGATAAGCAGGTCCCGAAGTATTCTTCGTTGCATCTCCTATAATTACTGACCGGGTGGCCTGTTCTGGACCATGGACGCGGCCCTTTCCGGTCTGATCCGGTACACCTGGTGGTAGGCTAGCCTGCCGAAAAACAGGAAATAATAGAAAAATCCTTTCCTGGCCCTTACGGCCCCAACCAGGCTGAAAATAAAATACACCAGGTCTGCGATTCCCACCATGATCAGGTATCCCCAGAAAAAGCTTGTAAAATCCAGTCCCTTTGCAAAATTAACAATGGTCCAGGCCACGAGCCCCGAGTTTAAAAGCGATACCGGGATCTGGGAGTAGAGCGACTGCAGGGTATGAAACTGGACGAATCTTCCCTTATCCCGGTTTACATAGTAGTAGATGATGGCTGCCACCAGATTCAGGATGGGCAGCGGGATCCCCATCGCTGCCGTGGCAAACATCATGAAATAAGCGCCCATGGCGTCCTCCCTGATCCTGGTTTCTATCTGGTCAGGCTGTGGAAGCGGATGATATTCCATCTTTTATATATTTTGGGCCGGGATCAACCTGCCTCTCCCGCCAGTTCATCGCCTGTAAAAGGAGGATAGGTATCGGTCATATACATCATGTAAAGGTTTACCCTGTACTGCCAGCGCATCTGACCTATGACCCAGTCAAACATGAAATCCGGGTACTTGGCGGTGAACAGCACCACCCACCAGGCCACAAAGACCAGGATCCCCACAAACCAGGCCCTGAACATCAGGATAAACATATGGGGCAGGTACACGTAAAATATCCCGAAGAACAGGCGAAGCAGGACCAGTCCCCGGTTCACCTTTTCGGGATAGGGGATCACCATGTCTGTTTGCTCATCGGTCGATTTGATCCCGAACGCCGGATACCCGTCCGATACGTTATACATCCTGGCACTGACCCGCAATCCCCATTTCATCAACCCTACCTGGAATTCAAACATGCTCTGCGGATACCGACCCGTAAACAGAATGACCCAGAAGGCTACAAACTGAAGGATCGCTCCCCATAATCCTACAAACAATAATAAAAATCCGTGTGGAATAAGGATGTAAAGCCAGCCAAAAAAGGTTCTGAGCAGCAGCTCTCCCCTGGAATAGCTTTCCTGGTGTTGTACAGTTAATTTCATTGATTTAGTTTTTGATTTCCCTGAAATTCGTAAAAAAACCCTTTTCTGTCAACTCATTATTACAAAATTAACCTAAAAATAGCCTAATTTCGCAGACTGAATCAGAAGCTGAACGTATGGATTATAAGTTTTCGGAGATTGAAAAGCGATGGCAGGACTACTGGGAAAAGAACAGAACCTTTCGGACCGAGGATGATTTTTCCTTGCCCAAGTTTTACGTGCTTGACATGTTCCCCTATCCTTCGGGATCGGGATTGCATGTGGGTCACCCGGAGGGGTATACAGCTACTGATATTGTCGCTCGTTATAAACGAATGAACGGCTACAATGTACTCCATCCCATGGGCTGGGATGCATATGGATTGCCTGCCGAACAATATGCCATCGAAACAGGGACCCATCCATCGGTGACGACTCAGAAAAACTGTGATACCTTTCGGAGGCAGATCAAATCCCTGGGATTGGGATATGACTGGGACCGGGAGATTAATACCACGGATCCGGGATATTTCAAATGGACCCAGTGGATCTTTATCCAGCTCTACAACACCTGGTTCGATGAAGCCCTGCAGAAGGGACGTCCCATTGCAGAGCTTGAAATTCCTTCAGAGGTTAAAAAGGAAGGGGACCAGGCCGTCAGGAAATATATCGATGACCATAGGCTTGCCTACTACGACCACGCGCAGGTCTGGTGGTGCCCCCAGTGCAGGATCGTCTGCGCCAACGAAGAGGTCCTGAATGACGGCACCCATGAAAAATGCGGTCATCCGGTTGAAAGAAAGAATCTGAAACAGTGGCTGCTGCGGATCCCCCTGTATGCGGAAAGACTGTTGAAAGGACTGGAACAGGTTGAGTGGTCCGATGGGGTCAAGGATATGCAGCGTAACTGGATCGGACGTTCCACAGGTGCCGAGGTGGACTTCAAGGTAGAAGGCAGCAGGGAGACCCTGCGGGTATTTACTACCCGTCCCGATACCCTTTTCGGCGCCACCTACATGGTGCTTGCACCGGAACATCCCCTCCTGCCCGCCCTGACCACCGCCGCCCAAAAAACCCGGGTCGATACCTATGTGGCCCAGGCGGAACTGAAATCGGAACTGGAC
>CAYRLP010000250.1:2026-5008 GCA_964424935.1 uncultured Bacteroides sp. | reverse complement strand
CCGAACTGCATAGATCAGGTGGAAATCCCGGGTTTTAACGGTCCGGTCATAGATCCGGTCGGATTTCTCAATAAAGCAGATCCGTTCGAGAATCTCCCTGTTCTTATCCACATTTACAAACTGCCTGGGTATCAGGGTAGCAGCCATGGAATCTGTAACCAGGACGGTCTCTCCCTCAAAGGCAAAGTGTTCGGATTCGTCCATTACCCGTCCGCATTCTGCAACCAGCTCTTCTACCGGAACCGGGCTCTTAAACCTGTAATCTGTTAGCTGGACCGGTGTGTAACTGGCATCGGATATTAAAACAGAAAATCCATCCGGGGCAAACCGGATGGATTGATGGCCTTTCAGCCGGATATCTTGCGTAATATGGTTCGATATTACATGAACAGCCTGCATTTGACAGGGAGATTACTTACTCCCAGTTGCCTGTGAGTGTTCCTTCCTCCATGGATCCGAATTTCACCCCTTCAAATCCAACGATCTTCTGCCGTTCGTCCTTGTAGTTCACAACGAGCTGCTTGTCCATACCATTTAGCAGGTCGTCATAGAGGCAGGAGGCTTCAACCACCTGAACAACAAGGTTCGATGTAGTGAGAAGCTCACCGGAGGACATTTTAAACGTAACACCGTCGGTGTATGGCACGTAACGCAGAGAGTCGGTGGGGAACCCAGGGTAAAAAAGTGAATCCAGAACAGGAACCTTCTGGTTTTCACGTGTGATTACGCCCTCGTTCAGCGCTTTTTCCCTTGCATTGTCAAACCCCAGTTCATCCAACCACTCCTCCGGAATTTCGCCAAAAGCCTTCACAACCGTAAATGAGCCGGTATCGATAAAGGCAATCAAGGTATCAAAACTACCTGTATATTTTTTATATATGTCCTTGTAAGCTTTCTGTGCCTCCCTGATGTCAATGAGACGGTTGATGGTGGCTTGTTCCCTTACAGCAACTTCCTGGTTGAACTTGATCGGTTCCAGGATGCTTTCAACAATCAGATACCCTAGTACAATGATTACCAATACAAACAGAATCTGGATTACTTTTCTCATGGGGTATTCGTTTTACGTTTGCGCACAAATTTAGCAAAAAAAATAAATTATATATTTTTAATCGGCAAATATTGAAGGGGATGCTGGGAAATTTCATCAGGGATCGTTTGCTGGAAAATCTTGAATTCCAACCCACTTTGGGTCAGGAAGATCTGATCCGCGAGCTTGGAGTCTTTCTGGCATCCGAGGAACCTTCTGAGATCATGCTGGTCAGGGGGTATGCAGGTACCGGCAAAACCACATTGCTAAAAAGCCTGGTGAGAACCCTGGGCACGCTGAATCAGAAAACTGTGTTGCTGGCTCCCACGGGGAGGGCAGCAAAAGTGCTGTCTGCCTATTCGGGTCATCCTGCCTGGACCATTCATAAGAAAATTTACAGGCAGAAGAGCGGGAGGGACGGTCTGGGGGAGTTTGTACTGGACCGTAACCTGCACAGGAATACCTGTTTCATTGTGGATGAAGCTTCCATGATCGGGGACCGGTCAGGGGATTCGTTCTTCGGATCAGGTGACCTGCTCCGGGACCTGCTGGATTACATCGAGGACGGAGCCGGATGCCGGCTGGTTCTTGCAGGTGATACGGCTCAGCTGCCCCCGGTGGGACTGGATATAAGTCCGGCCCTGAACCCCGAGCGCCTGATGCGTTTTGGTTACAGGGTCAGAGAAATTGAGCTTACCGATGTGGTTCGCCAGGCAGAAGGCTCTGGAATTCTTTTCAATGCAACTTCCATCCGGCTTTTGATTACCAGTGGAATACAGGATTATCCCCGTTTTGACTTTGAATCCTACCCGGACATATCACTGATTTCAGGGGAAGAGTTGCTTGAGACCATCTCGTCCAGTTATGACCGCTATGGTATTTCAGATACCATTGTGGTGACCCGCTCCAATAAGCGGGCGAACAAGTTCAATGCAGGAATCCGAAACCAGATCCTGTGGCGCGAAGAGCACTTGTCTCCCGGCGATCTGCTGATGGTCGTAAAGAATAACTATTTCTGGAAGGATGAAGGGAACATCCTAGATTTCATTGCCAACGGAGATATTATCCGGGTGGTGAAGGTGCAGTCTACCGAGGAGGTGCATGGACATGCTTTTGCCAATATCCTGGTCACCATGCCCGATTACCAGGATATCGAGCTGGAAGTAAAGGTTTTGTTGGACGTAATCGATCTGGAGGGTCCGTCCCTGGATTATGAACAGCAGAAATCGCTCTACCTTTCGGTGGCGGAGGATTATCCCGATGAAGTCAACAGGAAAAAGCTGGCCGACAAAATCTCCACGGATCCTTACTACAATGCCCTGCAGGTAAAATTCGCCTATGCGGTAACCTGCCACAAGGCACAGGGCGGACAGTGGAAATCCGTTTTCATTGACCAGGGTTATTTTACGGAAGAGATGCTCACGATTGACTATCTGCGCTGGCTATATACCGCTTTTACCCGGGCCTCTGAGAAACTTTACCTGGTGAATTTCGCCAAACAATTTATTCCCCGATAATTTTCACGAGTACCCTTTTACGGCGCTTGCCGTCAAATTCTCCGTAGAAGATCTGTTCCCAGGGGCCGAAATCAAGCTTTCCGCCCGTTATGGCCACAACCACCTCTCGTCCCATGATGGTGCGCTTCAGATGGGCATCTGCATTATCTTCATATCCGTTGTGCCGGTATTGATTGTAAGGCTTTTCAGGTGCAAGTTTCTCCAACCATACTTCGAAATCATGGTGCAGTCCCGCTTCATCGTCATTGATGAATACAGAAGAGGTGATGTGCATTGCATTAACCAGCACCATCCCTTCCTGAACGCCACTATCATGCAGGCAATCTTCAATTTTAGAGGTGATATTTATAAGTTCCCTTCTCTGTTTCACTTCAAACCAAAGCTCCTTTCTGAATGATTTCATAGGTGCAGATTTTGTTATGTTAGATTCAGTTC
>CAYRLP010000250.1:384-2016 GCA_964424935.1 uncultured Bacteroides sp. | reverse complement strand
CCCTTTTATGAGGCGATAATCCTCGCGCTTCTCCAGTTTGTCAACCACACTGAAATAGAATTTGATTTTGGGCTCCGTACCTGATGGACGGACAGAGATCTTGCTGCCGTCTTCAAGCAGAAACTGCAGCACATTCGACCTGGGAAGATCCAGAGTGGAATTTGTTCCGGACAGGCAATCCGTACTTCTCTGTTCCTGATAATCCCGGATGGTAACCACGCGGGAGCCATCCATGCTTTCAGGCGGATTGCTCCTGAAATCCTTCATCATCTGCTGGATTTCCTCTGCCCCGGACTTCCCTTTCCGGACCTCATTGATCAGGGATTCCTGGTAGAGGGAAAAGTTCAGGTATATTTCCAGCAGGACGTCATACATGCTCTGTCCGCGGCTACGGGCCCAGGCTGCCATCTCAGCAAGCATGGCGCAGGAGGTAACTGCATCCTTGTCCCTTACAAAATCACCGATCATGAAACCGTAACTTTCCTCACCTCCGCCGATGAAGGTCATCCGTTCCTCGTTTTTCCGGATTACATCTGCAATGAACTTGAAACCAGTCAGCACATCCCAGTAAGGCACCTTGTAGTGTCTGGCAATATCGGCGATCAGTTCGGTGGTCACAATGGTTTTCACAACATACTCTTTTCCGGTCAGCTTACCCCGCTGGGACCATTGCGACATGAGGTAGTAGGAGAGCAGGGAGGCGGTCTGGTGACCGTTCACCAGGATCATCTTTCCCTGATCATCCCGGATGGCGATCCCGACACGGTCGGCATCCGGATCGGTGGCCATAACCAGATCAGCACCCACTTCATCGGCTTTTTTCAGGGCCATGTTCAAAGCGGCTGACTCTTCCGGATTGGGTGATATCACTGTGGGGAAATTCCCGTCCACCACATCCTGTTCAGGTACGTTATAGATATGCGTGAATCCCATCTGCTTCAGGGCCCGGGGGACCAGTTTCACGCCGGTACCGTGGATGGGGGTATAGACTATTTTCAGGTCCGCATAGGCCTTTATGAGTTCGGGATTCAGTGATTGTCTCATGACCTCATCCAGGTAACGGGCATCCATCTCCTCACCCAGGGGAATAATTCTCGCTGGATCGCCGTTAAATTTTACTTCACTGATGGATTTGATCTTCTGGACCTCTTTGATGATATTCGTGTCGTGTGGGTTTATGATCTGGGCCCCGTCTTCCCAGTAGGCTTTGTAACCGTTATACTCTTTCGGATTATGGGAGGCCGTGATCACCACACCGCTCTGGCAGCCCAGCTCACGGATGGCATAGCTGAGCTCCGGTGTGGGCCGGAGTCCCTCGAACAGATAGGCAGTGAAACCGTTGGCTGTGAAGATCTGTGCTGTGACCTCCGCATAAAGCCTGCTGTTATTCCGGCAATCATGGGCCACGGCAACGCGAAGCTCTTTTCTGTCCATGAACTGTTCCAGGAGGTAATTACACAGACCCTGGGTGGCCATTCCAACGGTATACCGGTTCATACGGTTGGTGCCCACTCCCATGATACCACGCAGTCCGCCCGTGCCAAATTCCAGGTCGCGGTAGAAACATTCAATCAGCTCTGACTCATTATGCTCCATCATTTGACGAATGGCAGATTTGGATTCCTCATCGAT
>CAYRLP010000250.1:0-374 GCA_964424935.1 uncultured Bacteroides sp. | reverse complement strand
GTCCAGCCATGCCATTGCTTTTTTCCTCACCTCAGTGCCTGTGTTCTGCGCTTCCATTTCTATTCTTCTAATTACTTAAATCAGATCCTTGATACATTTCTCCAGACTGCTTCTCCAGTAAGGAACCTCCACCCCATAGACTTCCTGAATCCGGGATTTGTTCAGAACGGTGTATGAGGGCCGTTTCACGGCTCCGGGAAATTCGTGACTTTCAATGGGAACCACTTTGGCTTTGCAGCCGATCAACCGGCATATTTCCATGGTTATGTCATACCAGCTGCAAACCCCGCTGTTTGAGTAGTTGAAAATTCCGGGTACGAACTGGATCATGTCAGAATCCACATCGGAAATAATCTGCATAATTGCTTTGGCCA
>CAYRLP010000249.1:0-5019 GCA_964424935.1 uncultured Bacteroides sp. | reverse complement strand
GGCTGAGCTTCTGTCATCGGAGTGGTGCAGGGCCAGGCTGGCAAAATCGGCTCCCATCTGCAGACTGTCGTAAACCATCTGTATCTTCTCGTAAGCCTGCTTTTTCTCATCCTCCGAACTTTCCGAGGGTGAACGGACAAAGATATGGGCCACCTTCACGCTGCCACGGGCCGGCCTTTTGTCCACGACCTGAATAATATGGTATCCGTAGTTGGAACGAAACGGCATGCTCAGCTGACCCACCTTGGTCTGGTATGCCGCTTTTTCGAAGGGATAGACCATGGAGAAAACCGTAAAATAGTTCAGATCACCCCCGTTCTGCTGGACCGAGGCATCCTCGGAAGTTGCCCTGGCTACCACTTCGAAGGGCTCCCCGGCAGCGATCCGGCTGCGGATCTCCATGATTCTCTCATAGGCGGCAAGGGTATCTTCAGGAGAGGGACTTTCCGGTAGCCTGATCAGAATATGTTTCGCATGGATGTCGTACTTGGACCATTCGTAGGCTTCTCTCATCATCTGTTCCTTGGCCTCCTCATCGACCATATAGGGTTTGGCCAACTGTTGCCGGTACCCTCCCAGTTCATTGATGAACCTGGCGGTGGTATCCATACCCAGGGCTTCTGCCTCCTTTACCTTCAACTTGAAATTAATAAAGAGCTGAAGATATTCCTCAGGGGTTTGCCGGTTCAGTGAGGATGCATTATTGTTCTTCCGATAGATCCGTTCAAATTCCCCCAGGGACACAGGCTCGTCCCCGATTTGTAAAAGAATCCGTGGGTCCTGCCCGCTCAGTCCCGAGACCAGCATTGCAGCAAAAACGATGAAGAGTACTCGCATTTTCATAGGATCCAAATTGTTTTTTACAAGAACGACTGAGGCACCTATATATTATCTGCTGTAGTTGGGGGCTTCCCTGGTAATGGTCACATCGTGCGGATGGCTTTCCTGGACCCCTGCATGGGTGACGCGGACAAATTGTGCTTTCTGCAGCTCCGGTATGCTGGCTGCACCGCAATATCCCATCCCGGCCCTTAAACCGCCGACCAGCTGAAAGATGACTTCGGGAAGACTTCCCTTGAAGGGTACCCGGGCGGCGATTCCTTCCGGGACCAGTTTTTTAATATCCTCCTCCATGTCCTGAAAATAGCGATCCTTGGAACCCTGCTGCATGGCTTCCAGGGAACCCATGCCCCGGTACGATTTGTACTTCCGGCCGTTATAGATAATGGTTTCACCGGGCGATTCTTCCACTCCGGCAAACAGGGATCCTGCCATGATGGAGTGGGCACCGGCAGCCAGGGCTTTTACAATATCTCCCGAGTACCGGATTCCCCCGTCAGCGATCACAGGTACTCCCGAACCCTGGATGGCGCCGGCCACCTCAAAAATGGCTGTCAGCTGCGGAACGCCAACCCCCGCAATCACCCTCGTAGTACAGATAGAACCCGGTCCAATGCCTACCTTGACCCCGTCGGCCCCGGCTTTCACCAGGGCTTTGGCCGCTTCACCGGTCCCCACATTTCCCACCACCACTTCTAGTTCCGGATACTTTTTCTTCACCTTCTTCAGACTTTCCAGCACCGCTTTGGAGTGCCCGTGTGCCGTATCAATGACCACGGCATCCACTCCGGCCTCTTCCAGGGTGGCCACCCGATTCAGAATGTCCTCGGAGACTCCCACGGCGGCCGCCACCCGCAACCGGCCCTTATCGTCCTTGCAGGAGTTGGGCCGATCCTTGGATTTGGTAATATCCTTGTAGGTGATCAGACCGATCAGTTTATGATCGCTGTCCACCACAGGAAGTTTCTCTATTTTATGTGCCTGAAGGATCATGGCCGCCTCGGCCAGACCCGTGTTCCTGGTGGTGGTTACAATATTTTCCATGGTCATCACCTCCCCGATGACCCTGTTCATGTCCTGCTGGAACCGGAGGTCCCGGTTGGTAACAATACCGATCAATACATTGTCCTTATCCACTACGGGAATGCCCCCGATCTTATACTCCTTCATAAGGTTGAGTGCATCGCTTACGGTCCCCTCCCTGCCTATGGTGATGGGTTCATGAATCATAACGCTCTCGGCCCGTTTCACCTTACGTACCTGCCTGGTCTGTTCCTCCAGCGACATGTTCTTATGAATCACGCCGATCCCCCCTTCACGGGCCATGGTAATGGCCAGGCGCTCCTCGGTCACCGTATCCATGGCAGCTGACACGATGGGGGTGTTCAACTGTATGTTCCTGGAAAACTGTGATTTAATACTGACTTCCCTGGGCAGGACCTCCGAAAATGCAGGAAGAAGCAGTACATCGTCGAAGGTCAGTCCCTCTGAAACGATTTTATCCTGGGCAAATGACATTGTCTGAATATTTGGTTAATTTTAAATGTGGCAAAATTACAAAAAAAAAGCTTAGAAGCTCGTCAGGAAATTCACCACATTTTAAGAGAAGTTTGGGGGTATCAGGAATTCCGGCCCCTCCAGGAGGAGATCATTCTCTCCATCCTTTCCGGAACCGATACCCTGGCACTGATGCCTACCGGGGGCGGGAAATCGGTCACCTTCCAGGTTCCGGCACTGGCCATGGAGGGGATCTGCCTGGTCATTACCCCGCTTATTGCGCTCATGAAGGACCAGGTGGAACAACTGAACCGGCGTCAGATCAAGGCCATGGCCATCCATTCGGGCATGGGTTCATACGAGATTGATGTTGCACTGAACAATTGTGTTTTCGGCGGATATAAATTCCTGTATGTCTCACCTGAACGTCTTAACACCCCCCTGTTCCGTACCCGGGTCAACGATATGAATGTGAACCTCCTTGCGGTGGACGAGGCGCACTGTATTTCGCAGTGGGGATATGATTTCAGGCCCTCCTACCTTGAAATCAGCAAGCTCCGGGAGATCCTGAAAGAGGTTCCGGTGCTGGCGCTGACAGCCACTGCCACTCCGGATGTGTGTGAAGACATCCAGGAGCGTCTTGGGTTTTCCCGTAAAAATCTCTTTCAGATGAGCTTTAACCGGGAAAACCTGGATTACCTGGTGGTGGCCACCGAAGATAAGACCGGGGAGCTTGCCAGGCAGGTAGGCCAGCTGGAAGGTAGCGGGATCATCTATACCCGCAGCAGGAGGAAGTGCTTTGAACTTTCGCAGCTGCTCACACAGAAAGGGATCACTGCCACATACTACCATGCCGGTCTGAAACAGGACATCAGGGATGAAAGGCAGGATCAGTGGATGAAAGACCGGTTCAGGGTGATGGTAGCCACCAATGCTTTTGGGATGGGAATCGACAAACCAGATGTTCGCTTTGTGATCCATATGGACCTGCCCGACGGACCCGAAGCCTATTTCCAGGAGGCCGGCAGGGCGGGCCGCGACGGAGCCCATGCCAGGGCCATCCTGCTGTACAGCCGGTCCGACAGGAGGGTGGCCGGGCAGAGGGTGGCCGTGAATTTCCCCGGCATTCCCAGGATCCGTGAGGTGTACCGGGCACTCTGCAATTATCTGCAGATACCGCTTGGCAGCGGGAAGGGCCAATGCTACGATTTTGAATTTGGCGTATTTCTGCAGCAATACCGCTTCCCGGCCCTTGTTGCCCACAGCTCCCTTCAGGTCCTTGCAGGCGAAGGATACCTGGTGCTTACCGAGGCCTTTTATAATCCCTCGCGGATTAAGTTTCAGGTGGAACGGGATGCTTTATACAGCTTTCAGGTGAAGCATGAGACCCTGGACGGGTTTATCAGGCTACTGCTCCGGTCCTATACGGGCCTTTTTTCCAATTTTGTGAAAATCGACGAATCCGTGCTGGCAAAGCGGTCCGGCCTGCCCCTGGATAAGGTCCGCAGTTATCTGCAGGCGCTTTCCAAACAGCAGATCATCCATTACATACCCCGAAAGGAGGTACCCCTGGTCACCTTTCTGGAGGAGCGCCTGGATGACCGGAACCTGCTGATCCGATCTGACAGGTATTCGTTCAGGAAGGAACGCTACGAAAAGCGGATCGGGGAGATGCTGCGTTATGCCTCTTCCGGAACCATCTGCCGGAACCAGTTCCTTCTGAGCTATTTTGGCCAGCTGGACACCCCCCGCTGCGGCCGCTGTGATGTATGCCGCGGGGAGAAGTCACTTCGTCCCGGAACAGCCCGTTTTGAAAAATTGGCGGAGGCCATTTCCACACAGCTTGCAAGCCGGTCCCTGACCCTTGAGGAGCTGGTAAACAAGACCCAGATGGATCCCGAAGAAGTGGCGCAGGTGGCGGAATGGCTGGTAGACCATGGAACGCTTCATCGTAAGAAGGACCTGACGCTCAGCCGGAAGAATTAAGTCACGCTAATCCCGCTCTTTTAATTATATTTACCCCATGGAAGAAGAGCTCCCTCCGGTTCATAATTTCGTGTATTCCAGCGAAATGGTGGAGTTTGTGAAGGCTGCAAATGACTGCTGTGCCTTCCTGGAACAGCTGAAGGACACCGAAGGCAGAGCCTTTATCACTGATTCCGTCAAATTCCTTTCTGCCGTATATGCCACCTTTATCGTGACCGGGACTACGGAACCGGTTTTTGAATCGGCTACAGAGCCCACCGTTACAGAACAGGAATGGTCCGCGCTTTTTCAGCGGATTGCCACGATCCTGGGTCCATACAATGATATCCTCCGTATAGCAGAAGAGGGTGAATTTGACCGTTCCGAACTGGTGAGTCATACCATTTCCGAGGATCTTTCCGATCTGTACCAGGAGTTGAAGGATTTTGTCTCCGTTTACAGCCGGGGGATGGAGGAGCTGATTAACGATGCGGCCTGGGAGCTGAAAGAAAGGTTTGCCGAGCACTGGGGAAGCAAGCTGTTGCGGGCCCTGCTGGCATTACACAGGTTATACGTATCCGGAATCGATCCAACTGAAAAAGAGTGAGGTATCCAAATGAAATAAGCAAGGAGGAGGTGTCCACCCTGGATCTGATCCAGTATGAAGGGCCCATCCAGGTGATAGACTCCATAGAAGGTTTTGAGCAGGAGATGGAG
>CAYRLP010000248.1:0-5033 GCA_964424935.1 uncultured Bacteroides sp. | reverse complement strand
TACTTCTTTAGGCAATACCGAAACTGATCTTGGAAGGCCGTCCCGGAAGGGGCGGCCTTCCCTTTTTTATAGTTTTAAACCTTGATTTATTTAGTTGAAGGAAAGGGATTCAATCCCGCATAAACAGGGCGATCTGCAAAAGGATCAAAAATTATTCGCTTGTATAAACCTCAGTGTATTAGAGCGATACAAGGAGCCCTTCTGATATTACACCCATCTTCCTGCCTTTCATGGAGTTAGCTCCCGGGTTAATTTCTTGTTAATAAATGGGACAAAATTCGATCCATCCGCTATGGATTTCTTCTTAATTTCATTTCGCGAAATCTGTATCAATTTAGGACCCCGTTTTCATACCTTAATTGTAAAAGAATCACTGGATTTTTTTTAGCGTAAGGCGGGGCTTTTTTCCCGCTATGCGGAGATCAAGATTTCATAATATTCAGTTATACAGGCGTTTAACCTTTTGTTAATAGCTTTTAATAACTAAGAATGAAAAACCTAAACCCAATAACTAATTTGTGTGTCTAAGTAGGCACTCGCCCCATGCACTATTAACAGAGGAAAAGAATGGCAGAAAAGGAAGGACCACACAAGAACCTGATGTTTGTTGATCAAGCGCTCAAAGGAAAGAAAGAAAAAGAAACAAATCAAGGGGCAAAGCTTAAACAGACCTATGGTTACGATGAAGCCTTCAAAGCCTCCCTTACCTATTTCAAAGGGGATGAACTGGCTGCCCGGGTGTGGGTGAATAAATATGCCTTAAAAGATTCCCAGGGTCAGATCTATGAGCTCACGCCTGATGACATGCACCGCAGGCTGGCTTCCGAGATTGCCCGCATTGAAAGCAAGTACGCCAATCCACTTTCCGAGGAGGAGCTGTTTGGGCTGATGCAGGGGTTTAAATACATTGTTCCGCAGGGTTCGCCTATGACCGGCATTGGGAACAGCTTTCAGATTGCCAGTCTTTCCAATTGCTTTGTAATTGGTCATGAAGGATACGCAGATTCCTATGGCGGGATCATGAAGATTGACCAGGAACAGGTTCAGTTAATGAAGCGGCGTGGCGGAGTGGGCCATGATCTTTCCCATATCCGTCCCTCAGGTACACCGGTGCTCAACAGTGCCCTCTCCTCCACTGGCGTGGTCCCCTTTATGGAGCGTTATTCCAATTCTACCCGTGAAGTGGCCCAGGATGGGCGAAGGGGGGCCCTGATGCTCAGTATTTCGGTGAAACACCCCGACGCGGAGCATTTTATTGATGCCAAAATGGAGACGGGAAAGGTGACCGGTGCCAACGTCTCCGTAAAAATCAATGATGAGTTCATGAAGGCGGTTGTGGAGGGAACCGCGTACAAGCAACAGTATCCTATTGATTCGGATGCCCCCACCCATACCAAAGAGATTGATGCCCGCACACTCTGGAAAAAAATTGTGCACAATGCCTGGAAATCGGCCGAACCGGGCGTCCTTTTCTGGGATACAATCACCCGTGAGTCCGTGGCTGACAGCTACGCCGATCAGGGGTTCAAAACCGTTTCAACCAACCCCTGCGGTGAGATACCGCTCTGTCCCTACGATAGTTGCCGGTTGCTGGCCATCAACCTTTACAGTTATGTGGAGGATCCCTTCAGCCCTGAAGCCAGGTTCAACTGGGAGAAGTTCAGGAACCATGTGGGGCTGGCCCAACGAATCATGGACGACATCATCGACCTGGAGCTGGAAAAGGTTGAAGCAATTTTGAATAAAATCTATTCAGATCCTGAAGATGAGGAGATCAAACGGGTAGAGATCAATCTCTGGGATAATATTAAACGTAAGGCTCTGGAAGGCCGAAGAACCGGAGTCGGCATCACTGCGGAAGGGGATATGCTGGCCGGGCTGGGTCTGCAGTATGGAAGTGAAAATGCCATAGATTTTTCCGTGGAGGTCCATAAAACCATTGCCCTGGAAGCCTACCGCTCTTCAGTCAATCTGGCCAGGGAGCGCGGGCCCTTCGAAGTATTTGATTTTAATAAGGAGAAAGACAATCCCTTTATCAATCGGCTCGGAAAGGAGGATCCGACCCTTCTGGAAGACATGAAAAAGCATGGCCGAAGGAATATATCCCTGCTTACCATTGCCCCCACCGGGACCACCAGCCTGATGACCCAGACCACTTCAGGGATTGAGCCGGTATTCCTTCCGGTATACAAACGCAGAAGGAAGGTCAATCCCAACGATAAAGACGCCAACATCACCTTTGTGGACGAGGTTGGAGACAGCTGGGAGGAATACAACGTGTTCCATCACAATTTCCTGACCTGGCTGAAGGTGAACGGAATGGATCCGGAAGAGGTAAAACATTTCAGCGACAGGGACGTGGAGGAACTGGTGAAACAGTCCCCCTACCACAAGGCCACCTCCAATGATGTGGACTGGGTAAAGAAAGTAAAAATGCAGGGAGCCATTCAGAAATGGGTCGATCATTCGATCAGTGTGACCATTAACCTGCCTTCGGATGTTAAGGAGAAACTGGTTGGTGAGCTCTATGTGAAAGCCTGGGAGAGTGGTTGCAAGGGAGTAACGGTCTACCGGGACGGTTCCCGTTCGGGGGTATTGGTAGCCAGTGACAAGAAAGCGGAGAAAGAGACCCAGTTCCCCATCAAGCGTCCCAGTGAACTCCATGCAGAGATTCTGCGATTCAAGAATAACGAGGAGGACTGGATCGCTTTTATCGGACTGCTGGATGGAAAGCCCTACGAGATCTTTACAGGCCGCAAGGAAGAGGACACCTTTCCCATACCGACTAAAGTCACCAAGGGGAAAATCCTGAAAATCAGGGGGGAGGACGGATCCAAGCGGTATGACTTCCAGTATGTGGATAAGTACGGGTATAAAGTGACCATGGGCGGATTATCCCACCAGTTCAACAAGGAATTCTGGAATTATGCCAAGCTGATCTCGGGAGTGTTGCGGCACGGAATGCCCGTGGTGGATGCCATCAACCTGATCAGTTCCTTAAGGCTGGATAATGAATCCATCAACACCTGGAGCGCAGGAGTGGTCCGGGCCCTGAAAAAATATATCCCCAACGGTACCAAAGCGAAACCGGGACAAAAATGTGAGGAGTGCAATTCAAATAACCTCATTTACCAGGAGGGCTGTTTAATCTGTACGGATTGCGGTCATTCAAAATGCGGATGATTTAAGCGCTGTTTGTTTTTAAAGAGGCTGTATTACAATGCAGCCTCTTTTTTCGTTAAGGCTATCCGGTCGTCGCTTAAAACCGAGCTTGCGAGCTCAGCGTAGCTAATCTTTTGCTGTGCAAAATATTTGTAGGCTTCCAAACCGGGTAACCTTAACGAACTGTCTTTTTGAATACGGCCTCTTTAATTCTGAGGTAAATTCGTTTAGTGGATCAGGATTTTTCCGTTGAGGATCGTCCCGTCGGAGAGGTGGAGTTGTACCAGGTATATTCCGGGCTGCAATCCACTGACTTCGATCACGGACGGGACAGGATCCACGTAGCGTAGCCATTCCCGTCCACTGACATCCCTCAGGGAGATGACAGCGACATGTGTTCCTTCAGAGGTCCTTAGATAAATCCGGTCTGAAGCAGGATTTGGATAAAGCCCAATGGGGTTGTCATCAGCAGGCCCTTCTCCAAAGGATCCGTCGGAGACGAGGATCTTTCCAGCGCTGAAGCGGGAAACAAACTCCTGGTAATAGGCATTGGCGGCTCCCTGGTCATGAATCACCAGGGTATTCTCATCATTTCTGAGCTGGGCGGAAGAACTCCAGTTATGTGAACCTGTCAGTACAAGGGGGTCTGATTCTGCAACATCCTGATCAACAATCAGGTACTTGTGGTGCATAATCCCCGGCTCTCCGGTGAGCCTGACATCCTCCCCCAGGCTGGCTTTCAGCATGTTTAAAATGGGCTCGCCGTATTGGTCGTAATCATTGAGCAGAACCTGCACCTGGTTTCCTTCATTCGATTTCTGCACCAGGATATTTCCAATATCTTCCTTGGTGATCAGCATGGTGGCCACATGAACCGAGTGGCCGGCAGTAAGGAGAGTATTCAGGATATGCTGGTGGGTCCCGTCGGAGGGACTGAAATAGCACTCCACCCGCTTACCGCCTATAATGAATTCATGGGGTGTATTATCGCTTTTATCCGGACCGAACCGGGCTTCTCCCGGATCCGGCTGAGGACCTTCACTGCCGAACATTTCATTGAATTCCAGCCGATAGGCCCTGGCAAGGCTCTGGTCCTGTATAACGATCACATTGTTGGGATCTGTGTTGACCTGACTATAGGTTAAATTGGTGGAACCGGTCCATACCAGCGGTTTCAGGGGATCCCCGGATTCAGCATCTATCACCAGGAACTTATTGTGCATGATGCCGTAATAAGGATAGTCAGACGGAGGACTGGAAATTTTGCCGATCGCAGGGTCCAGGTTCTGCATTCCTGTAGCGTTCACATCCCCATCGTATATGGTACGGACCACAACTCCCCTGTTATGAGCCTGGTTCAAAGCCCCTGTGATAT
This sequence comes from uncultured Bacteroides sp., assembly GCA_964424935.1. Lineage (GTDB taxonomy): Bacteria > Bacteroidota > Bacteroidia > Bacteroidales. Next base: position 496 of record CAYRLP010000248.1, on the reverse strand, counting down.
CAGAAATCCCCGAATTATTAAGATTGTACAGGGCCAGGTCGATGCTCTCTTCCGCCTGGTTGATATACATGATCACTTCTTCATCGATGCCTTCAGGGAGGTACTCCGCTTCCATCAGCCCGAGGGAAACCGATTCATCAACGGGACGGTTAAAAAGAGTCCGCATGGTACCTGAAGATTGCGACTGGGTTATGGCCACCTGGAGGGCCGCCTTGGCAGTATCCTCATTGAGGACGGAAAAAGGCCGGAGGTAATAAAGTTCGGCGGGACTCCTGTTCTCAACCACGATGGTGTGATGGGTGGAGGTACCGGATACCTTCACAGGAGGCAGTTCGAGTTCCGGGGTTAGTCCGGCAAATGCTTCGGTGGTCCCTGCCACATCGGTATTCCACTCCATGGTGAATACCGATTGGGAAAGTCCGCTGATAACACGCGTGTTAACGATATGTATGCTGCTGTAGCTGTTCAGGTCCTCCAGGTCCCGGGGAAGCAACTG
>CAYRLP010000247.1:0-5037 GCA_964424935.1 uncultured Bacteroides sp. | reverse complement strand
GGCCTGTTCCTTGTACTCATCGATTTCATCGGGATCGGTCATGCCTGCAAGTTCCGGATAGACCAGTGTCCAGTCCAATTCTTCATGGAGCGGTTCAAAGGCCGAGAAAAAGAAAATGATCGCCTCGGTGAGGAGTCCTGCAGTCAGTGCAACTCCTGCTCCGGTCCAGTGCATAATTTTAAAAAGAGCTCCGACCATTACAACAGAGGCACCAAAGCCATAGAGTTTAGCTGTAAAGCTCTTCCAACCCGAACTCTGAACTAATTCTGTAATTCCCATTATTATAGTATTTAATGATTTATCACCTGATAGTTTATTGAACACCTAAGTAGGAGCGAACGCATCTGAACCCGATGAAGGATTTAGTGGAATCCTGGTATTCATAATCCCTGGTGCTGACCTGCAGATAATGGGCAATGTCTTTCCAGGAGCCGCCACGGATGACTTTCCTCTTCATTACAGGCGGGTCATCCGGTGTGGCTTCGTAATTATAGTAGGGATTCATATCGTGCGAAAATACATAGGCGGATGGATCATAAGCGGTAATCGTCCATTCTGACACGTTGCCCGCCATATCGTACAAACCGTATTCATTGGGCACGCCATAGTAGGCCACCCGGGCGGGATACATGGAGCCATCGTCGGTATAGTTACCGCGAAGAGGCTTGAAGTTGGCGATGAAACAGCCCAGCTTATTTCTCAGATAGACTCCGCCCCAGGGGTACATACTGTGATCAAGTCCCCCGCGGGCTGCGTATTCCCATTCTGCTTCAATGGGAAGACGGTAATCCTGAACAATGGGTTCCCCGCTGTTGATAAGAGCCTGGTTCAGGTAGTTTGTTCTCCAGATACAGAAAGCCTTGGCCTGTTTCCAGGATACACCTACCACCGGATAATTATCATAGGAAGGAGAAGAGAAATATAAATTGGTCATGGGCTCGTTGAAGGAATAGGTGAAATCCCTTACCCAGACCAGGGTATCGGGATAGACCAGCACCCAGTCCCTGTTCACAAAGGAGGAACGGCCTGTAATCTCTTCCTGTTCGCCATTGGGCCTGACAATGGTCCCCTGGTACTGTACGATCGGTTCGGCATTCCCGCCCTGATATTCAAGCCGGAATCCATTGTTCGGGTTGGCGGCCTGGACACGGTCCACCCAGTAATAGTTATAGATAAGTTTGGTTGGATTGATCTCTTTGAAATAGAGGGAAAGCCGGTCATCCCCGGAATAATAGATACCCAGGTCTTCAATGGTCTGTGATATGGTTCCGTCCTTATCCTTGGAAATATCCAGGGGAGTATTCCAGTCAATGATGGGATCTCCGTTGGAGTCCTCGAAGGGCTGATCCTCTCTATCTTTACGGATGAAATCATCAACTCCCTGGATGGCAAGCTCTTTCCGTATAATGGAATCTCGTACCCAGAATACAAACTGCCTGTACTCGTTGTTTGTGATTTCCGTTTCGTCCATCCAGAAGGCATCCACGGCAACGGTCGTTTGCACCACATTCTGGGTCCAGGTAACGTCTTGATCACCAGCACCCATCACAAAGGAACCATTGGGAACCGCAACCATTCCAAATGGATCAGGCTCAGCATAGGCTTTCCTGCCTTCAACTCCGACCAGTTCACCGGTATTGTAGCTCCCGCAACCTCCGATGAACAGCGCAATACCAAATAATATTCCTATTCGTTTCATAGCACATTTCTTATAAGATGCACACCAAACTTTTTTCGAATTGCCTTTAGACAAATACATCCTTGTTATTATAAATTATAAAAATCTTATACTCTTATATTTCTGGGAACTCTTGTCCACACTGAGATCGAAACAGTATCGAACCGTGATTTCATGAGACCCGCTATTGTATTTCAGCAGGGGCGAAAGTTCAAAATCGTATGAATATCCGATCATGATCCCGTTCAGCATTTCAATGCCGAAAAGTGCAGTCAATGCACCCCCTACCGTATAGGAAACTCCGCCCCAGAACCTTTTATTGTATCGAAGGTTGGTATTCAGATAGATATGGTGGGACCTGGCATCACTCTGAAGCATCAGGGACGGCATGATTTCAAACATGGGATTAGACAGCTGGATGTTATATCCGGCCATCAGATAATAGTGCCTGATCAGCTTTGTTTCCGCATTTTCTTCAGGGTAGATGAATGAGGTCTGGTTCAGGTGAGTGGTGGAGACTCCCACATACAGGTTATCCGTGTTGTAATAGGCACCCACGCCCATATCAAATCCAAACACGCTTCCCCCATCCTGGGGAATGGCAGCATCCCCCTGGGGTTCAATTATATCTGCACCATTCCACTCCGGTGTCAGTGCCTGATTGGCCAGTCCCGCATTGACCCCGATCCCCAGGCTTCCCTGTCCCAGGTCAAAATGGAAAGCATAGATGGCACTGACCTGAAAGTCATTGTTGAAGGCCAGGTTATCGTTCATGAAGGTCAGTCCGACCCCATGGTCCTGTCCCAGGAAATGAACTGGCATATTGGCCGTAAAAATGGTGGTAATGGGTGCATCCGGCAGTCCGGTCCATTGATTTCGAAAAGCGGCACCCAGGCAAATTTTATCAGAGCTGCCTGCAGCTCCCGGATTATAGAAGGGAGCCAGGAACATATTCTGGCTGAATTTCGGATCCTGCTGGGAAAATGCGCTTAGCGTCACAGTTCCGAAAATACATATATAAACCAGTCGCTTCATCATCAGGGTCACTCTATTCAGAGCTCTGTTTCCAGCTTAATTATATCCTGTTAAAATAAGTAAAAATAGTTCGAGTACACAAAAAAATATTAATACCGCAAACGTCTATAAAACAAGGAGTTTCAGCACATTCATCCTAATTTTCGTTCTGACTTTCCTTGTTATAAAACGTGGATTATTTCGTTTCATTACTTAATCTGTTCAAAAAGCGCCACCAGCGGTCCGGAATCTCCTGATTACAGGCATGCTGGTAATCTTCATACGAACATGAGACGAAAAAGTTATACCCAGTGGCCGGATTCTTTACAGGAATTTCCATCCACCACCGTTCAGAGAGTGTGCTTTTATGGAAAATAATGTCATGTCCGGGGGCATTCAGTGTAACAATGAACTTCTTAATATGTTCCGGTGTATCCACGGGATTTTCGCGGATCCGGTGGGTGAGGCCTTCCAGGAAATACCAGACTGACTGGGCCGCCAGGTGGGCTGTTTGCCCGTTGATATCAGAGGCGGGAACAAGCTCAAATATACCAATGATATGGGTATGCTCACTTAAACCTGCATACCGGGTGATCTGGCAAAGTTCGTCCCCGTAGAACCCGTTGGGAGAAGGGATGGAGGCTCCGGGTGCATCCGCATGCCTTACCGCACCCATATCAACGCTGATAAACTCAGAATCACGGATCAGGGGTTCGGCCCCTTTGAGCTCTTTCCGGGCATCCCCCAGTCGAATGCTCTCCAGGTAGGAAGTGTCCAGTTGCCGGAGTTGGTCCTCGGTTACAAAATAGGCCTGATGGCCCAGGTTTGTGAGGCTGAATTGGCGGAGGCCGGAAGGATTCACCACCTGATTGAGATAATTCCTTGAATTCAGGGGAGCCTCTTTCGATGAAAAATCCAGCATGGAATCAATGGTAAGGATCTGATGTATTCCCTCCTGCTTTTCAAGTGCAAGAAATGCCCCCCGGCTCAGATCCTGGGAACCCCCGAGGAGAACAGTGGTGATCTCCCGTTCCCTGAGCTCCAGTAAGATATCCCGTAGGGCAAAATAGGTATCGTTTACGGATTCACCACTTTTCAGATTGCCCAGATCGTAGATCCTGAGGTTCCGGTTCAGCCTGCGAAGCTGATACAGTTTGCTTCGGATCTGGTCGGGGGCTTCCCCGCTTCCTCTTATAAAGCCATTGGCATCCACGGGGATCCCGAACAGGGCCACCTGGTGTTTATCCAGTTCATGCAGGGGGTGATCGGGTGTATGTACTGAAATGTGATGACTGAAGGATTCCTGGTTATCCAGTAACTCGAATTCGGGTCTTTCCAGACTTACGGGATCGAAATATCCATTCAGGTCCATTGGGCGGGGGCTTTAGGTTTATTTCCGTGAACGTGAGCCGGCTTTTTCAATGATTTCCCGGCATTCCTCCAGGGTTAACTCTTCGGGGTTTTTACTTTTCGGGATACGATAGTTCTTCTTTTGAAAGGAGATGTAGGGACCATAGCGGCCGTTAAGGATCAGCAATCCGGGTTCCTCCTCAAACTGCTTGATGTTCCTGTTTTCTTCCTGGGCACGTTTTTCAATGATGATCTCCTTAGCCCTTTCGGGTTCGATGGTAAGAGGATCATCGGTTCTGGCAAGGCTGTAAAATTTGGATTTATGCCGGACGTATGGCCCGTATTTTCCGATCCCGATGACCATCTCATCCTCTTCGAAAGGTCCCAGCGAACGGGGCAGTTTAAAGAGTTCAAGCGCCTCTTCCAGTGTGATGGTCTCCAGGCTCTGCCCTTTCAGAAGGCTGGCAAACCTGGGTTTCTCCTCATCACCTGCATCACCGATCTGTGCAATGGGTCCGAACCGGCCAATCTTCACGCTTACCGGTTTTCCTGTTGCGGGATCTGCGCCCAGGACCTTTTCACCTTTGGAACGCTCAGAGGTTTGTGTAGCCATATCCACTTTTCCATGAAAGGGGGTGTAGAATCGCTCGATCATAAGGGACCAGTCCTTGTTCCCTTCTGCAATCTTATCGAATTCTTCTTCCACGGAGGCCGTAAAATTGAAATCCATGATGTTCTGAAAATTCTGTTCCAGGAAGTCGTTCACAATCATACCGATATCGGTGGGAAAAAGCTTTCCTTTTTCATACCCGTATTTCTCTTTGATCGCAAGCTGGGAGAGGGTGTCCCCCTTCAGCACCAGCTGGACCATCTCACGCTCGCTTCCTTTACGGTCCTCTTTCACCACATATTCCCGCTGCTGCACCGTGGAAATGGTAGGAGCATAGGTGGACGGACGGCCGATTCCCTCCTCCTCCAATGCCTTAACCAGTGAA
>CAYRLP010000246.1:0-5046 GCA_964424935.1 uncultured Bacteroides sp. | reverse complement strand
ATGCGAATGCGCGAATTTCAGAAGTTCAATAAAGGTCTCCCGCGAAAGGTATCCGCTTCCATGATTTCCATCTGCATTGGGGTCGGGTCCGGATCCGTAGGCCGGGATCAGGTGACCCCGTTCATCCTCGGTATGACCCCGGAAGCTTCCGATTTCCGTTAACTCGGGAAGAGAAGGGATCTCAATCCTCCATCCCTCATCATCGGTCAGATGCAGATGCAGCCTGTTTAATTTATAATAGGCCATGACCCTGATCAACTTTTTAATGTCTCCGGGTTCTATGAAATTCCTGGCAATGTCCAGGTGAAAACCCCTATAGCCGAATGCTGGCCTATCCTCCATAAATACGGAAGGGAGCTCAGGTGCAGTACCCGGATGGCTCCAGGCTTCCGGCGGGAACAGGGACAAAAGGGACTGGATCCCGTAAAAAACACCTGCCGCATCACTCCCTGTAATACGAACTCCATCTTCTTTGGATATTACCAGCTCGTATGCTTCCTGACCGCTTATTTCAGGATCCGAAAGCAGGCTGATCATCCCGGGCCGGTCAGTCATCCCTTCTGTTGTTATCAGCTCCGAACCGGTCAGCTGCTTCATGAGTTCAGAAAGGTACAGAGCCTCGTTTTCCAGTCCCCCCTGGAAATAAATCTGAACTTCCTTATCTAAGGCAACCATCTCTCCGTTGTATCCCTCCTTTACCGGGGTGGGAATGACCGAGCCGGTTTGGCCCGGGTCCAGCAAGGCACTTGAGAGGTTCTTTTCATAGACCCAGGCCGCATTGGGAAGCGGTATGTCCATTTCAGGGGGATAAATATCCTCCAGGGACGGAAAGGGCAGGATTTCGTACGGTTCGACCGAAAGCACCAATGGGTCTCCATCTCCTTTCTCATAAACCATGTAGGGATGCAGCGGAGCTTCTGTCTCCAGAATCAGGGATCCTCTCTTTTGATATGCAATTTCAACAGATTCTCCGGGATTCAGTTGAAATCCTTTCTGAGGGGTGATCTTCATCAGGTCCCCGTTGATGTGCTCAATACGTACATTTCCGGTTACCGATGCATTTATGACTCCCCGACCTTGCTGATTGTAATAGAGGGACCATCCCTGATCAGTCAACGCGGAGTCCCCCTGGTTCTGGAGAGCAAATACGGCCCGATAGCATCGCTCTTTCGGGAAGTTACCAAGGAAGTTCCAGGTCAGGGATACGTCACTGGCCAATGAATTGGATTGTTTCTCCATCTGGGAACATGATAAAGTAAAGATGGGGACAAAAACAAACAGGAGTGTTCTTTTCATGGGAAGGAAATTTTATATTCTGCTTTTCTTTGTAGTTTAGCGCTTCAGCAAAACTACAAAAACATCCAACAAAACTTAACATGACCGACGCTACTGCCCCAGTAAAAGCCAGCCGGCTGATCTCCCTGGATGCCCTCCGGGGATTTACGATTGCCGCTATGGTCATTGTCAATGACCCCGGCAGCTGGGACCATGTGTACCGGCCCCTGCTGCATGCCGATTGGAACGGATGTACCATCACCGACCTGATCTTTCCATTTTTCCTGTTTATTGTTGGTGTATCCGTTGCCCTGGCCTATTCCAGGCGGCTGGAAGCGGGCGTTCCAAAGAAAAGTCTCTACCGTAAGATCCTGATCCGCTCCATTAATATCTACCTGCTGGGACTATTCCTGTGGCTTTTTCCGGAATTTGATTTTGGATCCATCCGCTGGGTGGGCGTGCTTCCAAGGATCGCATTTGTGTTCATGGTTTGTGCGCTCTTGTTTTTAAATACCAGCTGGAAACAGCAGATAAAAATTGGGGCGGCTATCCTGCTGATTTACTGGATCTGGGTGGCCTATATTCCGGTACCCGGGATCGGCAGGCCCGATCTCTCCGGACCGGAAAAAAACTGGGCCAACTACCTGGACACCCTGCTTCTGCCCGGGGTCATGTGGCAGAAAACCTGGGATCCGGAAGGGATCCTGAGTACATTCCCGGCCATCGTGACAGGCATGACCGGGATGTTGATCGGGAAATTGTACCTGACCGTTAAGGAAGAGAATAAACGCCTGGTATGGCTCTATTTCATCGGTTTCTCCATGTTTCTCACTGGTGGCTTATGGAACTGGTTCTTTCCCATCAACAAGAATATCTGGACCAGCTCCTATGTACTTTACACCTCCGGTCTGGCGACCCTGGGTCTGGCAACCTGCATCCTGGTGGTGGATGTGTGGGGATACAAAAAGTGGACCTTCCTGGGGAGGGTGTACGGGGCCAATGCCATTACCTCCTATGTGCTGGCCGGAGTCCTTACCCTTGTGTTCTATCACTTGAAGATCGGAGGAGCCACCCTGAACACTTCTTTTATGAAGGGTCTGACCGGGATCGGATCTGACCCCCGGTTCGCCTCCATGCTCTATGCAGTGATCTACATGCTCGTGATATTTGTCCCAGCCCTGGTCCTCTACAGAAGAAAGATTTTTATCAAGATATAGAAACCACAGCAGGCCCTGCATACGCTTATTCAATCATATGACCTGACCGCCCTTCAGTGGATTCTGCTGGGGTTTGCGGCATGCTTACCGGTATGTCAAAAACAGGCATTTCAGGGATGGGACTAATGGTGGTCCCGATCCTTGCCAATGTCTTTGGTGGCAGGCCTTCCGTGGGTTTGCTCCTACCGGTTCTGATCTTTGCTGATGTTTTCGCCGTAACCTGGTATCACAGGCATGCGGAGTGGAAACATATCGTTCGCCTGCTGCCCTGGGCGTTTATCGGGATCATTGCAGCCACCCTGGTTGGCAAGTCCATTTCGGATCAGACCTTCAACCGCCTGCTTGCTGCTCTCGTCATCGGGGGAATTGCCATTCTGGTATGGCGGGATATCCGTGCGGAACATATAAAAATTCCCCGTTCACGCTGGTTTGCCGGTGGACTAGGACTGCTGGGCGGGTTTTCAACCATGATTGGAAATGCCGCCGGACCCGTCATGGCCCTCTACCTGCTGTCCATGCGGCTTCCCAAAAACAGTTTTATTGGAACAGGGGCCTGGTTTTTCTTCATTATCAATCTTTCGAAGGTACCCCTGCATATCTGGTCCTGGAAAACCATTACCTGGCATTCCTTTCTGCTGGATATACTTGTGATTCCCGCCATCGCAACCGGGGCGTTTCTTGGAATATGGCTGGTCCGCCTGTTGCCGGAAAAATTCTACCGGATCCTGGTCATCGCCACCACCCTGCTGTCAGCCTTCCTGCTCTTCTGATTCGGATATGAGGTCATTTACCGTTTCGACCATCTGTTGCTGGGTAAAAGGTTTCTCAAGTACCCTTGAAGCACCAAAGAGCTTTGCAGTTTGAAGATAGCTGTCCGCTGTTATCTTACCACCCCCCGACATGGCTATAATCTTCAGTTCGGATTTAAGTCTTTTCATTTCCCGGATGGTTTCCAGGCCCTCCTTCTCCGGCATGATTATATCTGTGATTACCATATCTGAAGGGGATTTCTTGAACAGTTCCAATCCTTCCAAACCGTTGGAGGCGATATCGATTTCATATCCGGCTCGTTCCAGCATTTTTTTAAGCATCAACAGGATATGAGGTTCGTCATCGATAATTAGAATTTTTTTCATCACGAAGCTTTTCTAATGTTCCTGTCTTTAAGCACTTTACGTATTATCTCGCTGAAATCACTTAAGATCAGTGGCTTGGCAATGATTTCAGAGATATTGAGATTTTCTTTTGTTTGCGTTGGAAGAGAATCCTGGTAACCGGTGATTATTATTGATTTAAGATCGGGACGGATTTCCCTTAATTTGGTAATCAATTCGGTGCCCATCATTTTGGGCATGGCCTGGTCAGTAACGATCAGGTCATACTTATCAGGAGACTTCTTGAATTCCAAGTAGGCTTCTTCACTGTCCGATTTGATGTCCACTGTATATCCAAGACTTTCTAACATTCTTTTTCCCATGTAGGTAATCTCTTTTTCATCATCTACAAAAAGAATACTACCGCTGCCCTTCTTCATTTTCTGTGATTGATCATTGTCGGGAACGTATTCTTCTGAATACTGGGGTAGATAGATCCTGAAGATGGATCCTCTTCCGGGTTCGCTTTCCACTTCAATACTTCCGTTGTAATTGGTAACGATCCCATGAACTACGGATAGACCAAGTCCTGATCCGGAGCCCACCTCTTTCTTGGTGAAGAATGGTTCGAAGATTCTTTTTACTGTGCGTTTATCCATGCCGTGCCCCGTATCAGAAATTGTGAGCCTTACATAGGTCCCCTTCTGAATTTTTAATTCACTATCGATCTGCCCGGATCCAACTTTTATCTTATCCAACTTGATACTTAATTCCCCTCCATTTTTCATCATGGAATGGTAAGCATTGGTACACAGATTCATGATAATCTGGTGCATCTGGGTTGCGTCTGCCATAACAGTTCCGCAATTTTCATTCAGCTCTTGTTTTATATCAATGTTAGACGGAAACGAAGCCCTGACCAGCTTCAGGATTTCCCTGACCACATTGTCCAGTTTCAAGGGCTTCTTATCAAAATCGACCTGACGGCTGAAGGTCAGGATCTGCTGGACCAGGTCCTTCCCACGGGTGGCAGCACTGTTGATCTGTTCGATATCATACCTCAGGGTACTCTCTACGGAGAGCTCCTCCATGGCCATTTCCGTATATCCGAGGATCGGTGTCAGTATGTTATTGAAATCATGAGCAATCCCCCCTGCCAGGGTGCCGATTGTTTCCATTTTCTGCAGTTGTAATAACTGATCCTCCAGTCTGGCTTTTTCCTTCTCGTTCTGTTTCTGCACAATAATTGCCTTTTTCAGATCCTTGTTGGCCAAGGTAAGCTGCCGGGTTCTTTCCTGCACCCGTTTCTCCAGTGCATTGTTGGCAGCTTTTACCTTTTTTTGTTCCTTTTCAAGAAGCATCCGCATATAAAAACTCCTTCTGGCTGAATATTCAATGAAGTAATTGATAAACATGCCGATTACATTTGCACTGATAAAGAAGAAGTTATTGTTGACCAG
>CAYRLP010000245.1:0-5059 GCA_964424935.1 uncultured Bacteroides sp. | reverse complement strand
GACCAAGGTAGCGGGACTTGGGTCCCATATCACGATGGGTCAGTTTGAACCACGCACGGGCAAAGGCATCCTGGAACTCATCCGGATTCTCGTAAAACCTTTTAGAAATCTTTGCATAGGCCGGATCAAACCTCAGGGACAGATCCGTGGTCAACATGCCCGGTGCGATCCTCTGTTCCGGATCATGTGCATGAGGTACGCTGCCGGCTCCTGCCTGTCCCTTTGGTTTCCATTGATAAGCACCAGCCGGACTCTTTGTCAGTTCCCACTCGTAATCGAAAAGATTCTCGAAAAAATTATTACTCCATTTGGTCGGGGTTTTGGTCCAGGTTACCTCTTCCCCGTCGGTGATGGTATCCCCTCCTTTTCCTGTGCCAAAACTACTCTTCCAGCCCAGGCCCTGCTCGGCAATGGGTGCCGCTTCCGGCTCCGGTCCCTTGTGGGATGTATCCCCCGCTCCGTGTGTTTTTCCGAAGGAGTGTCCGCCTGCAATAAGGGCAACCGTTTCTTCGTCATTCATTGCCATGCGGCGGAAGGTTTCACGAATATCCTTTGCGGCCAGCAGCGGGTCAGGATTTCCGTTCGGACCCTGCGGGTTCACATAGATCAGGCCCATCTGAACTGCAGCCAGCGGACTTTCAAGCTCCCGGTCACCCGAGTAACGCTTGTCTTCGAGCCACTCACCTTCCGACCCCCAGTAGATATCTTCCAGGGGTTCCCAGATATCTTCCCGTCCACCGGCAAAACCAAAAGTCTTGAATCCCATCGACTCAAGAGCAACGTTACCTGCCAGGATCATCAGGTCTGCCCAGGAGATTTTCCGGCCATATTTCTGTTTGACGGGCCATATCAGGCGTCGCGCTTTATCGAGATTGGTATTGTCGGGCCAGCTGTTGAGCGGGGCAAAACGTTGAGCTCCTGTTCCGCCTCCACCCCTGCCGTCTGTGATCCGGTAAGTCCCTGCACTGTGCCAGGCCATCCGGATCAGGAACGGTCCGTAATGCCCGAAATCGGCCGGCCACCAGTCCTGCGAATCGGTCATAATCGCATGCAGGTCCTTCTTGACAGCTTCCAGATCGAGAGTTTTGAATTCTTCGGCATAATTGAACTCCTCGCCCATCGGATTGGACTTGGAGGAATGCTGGCGTAGAATGTTCAGATTCAATTTATTCGGCCACCAGTCGAGGTTGGTAGTACCCGCTCCATGTTTCATTGAGGTGCCCTTGTCAGGGCTTTTACTTTCTTTTTTTCCCATATTAGTTGATTTAAGTATTTATCTGGATATCCATGTACCTTCTTTATCTAACAGTTAGGGCCTCATTCCGGTTCAATAAAAATGGATCTTTCTTGTACATTGAATTTCCGTTGAAATAATCCTACTTTTATTTGCAAACATTAATCAATGAACGACCGGTTAATCAACAGGTATTTGCGTCAGTTGTATGATGATGACCAGACATTGAGAATCGAAGCCATTACCCGTCTGGGGGAAATAGGAGATGAGATTTGCCTGAAGGAGTTAAGGGAACAATTAAAGTATATCAACGAAGAACATCATGCCCTGATTATCGCTGTGGGAAAACTCAAGAAAAAACTGGGAATCAAATAGAGAATGATGGACATACAACGGGCAAATCTGATGGGGGCGGTTCTGTCAGTAATTATATTAAGCCTTTGCTGCCTGATCTTTGTCTCCAGGCTATCCGGTTACCCGAAGTTGGAATCTTGGCTTGGTTTCATACTGATTCTGACCTGCCTTCCCCTGATATTCCTGCTGGTCACCGCAACACCGTTTCACAGGCCTCCCATCTACTTCATCCAGATCGGGATCATGATCGCCTTCCTGGTCCTGGAACTATTCCTGGATTACATCTTCAAAATTGAATTCAGGAAAATCACCTGGATGTTAATTATATACCTGGCATTTTTCTTCGGCGGTACCGGTGGAATGATTGGTGTGGCCTCCCTGGCCGGCCGGATCTGGACTCTGTGCACCGCGATCTTGTTCCTGGTGATGACCGCGCTGGCATTTATTCAGCGGGCAATAACGGGGATGTAGTCCGGGAACATGAAACCGGTCAGATCTATGGACTCAGGCTTAAAGAGTAACTCATTATACATTGAGAACTAATGAAAGATGTAGACACTTATATTTCCGCGTTTCCGGCAGGGGTTCAGGAAATCCTCACAAAAATACGGAACGTGATCAAGGATACGGCCCCCGGGGCCGTGGAAGGGTTGGCTTACGGGATGCCAGCATACAAACTGAATAAAAAACCCCTGGTATATTTTGCCGGATACAAGAACCATGTTGGATTTTATGCTACCCCGTCGGGGCATGAACATTTCTCCAGGGAACTATCCAGATACAAGCAAGGGAAAGGTTCCGTTCAGTTCCCGCTGGATAAGCCCATCCCCTATGATCTGATTAGGCAGATGGTCGCATTCAGAGTTGGTGAAACGGTGACACGGTCAAAAAAGTAACATGATAAAACACCCTGTATGTGGTCAAAACCTGTTATTACTTAAACAAATTGTCCACCCGGATAAGATTGTTTATCTTCAAGAAAAAATATAAACCTGCTCCATCTGAACAGAAATGAAACATCCTGCCCTGGTTTTTTTGTTAGTTTTTCTTTCGGCCACTGCCATTGGACAGAGGGTGAATTTTTCGGGAACATGGAAACTCAATGAAGAAAAAAGTGAACTGGGCCCCCGGTTCAGCCTTGCACCCGATACCCTAAGAGTGGATCATACCAGAAAGACCCTCGACCTGATACGTGTAAGCGAATTCAACGGCGAAGTATACCGGATCAGCCAGCATCTTACCCTGGATGGCAAAGCGTGTGAAAACATTGGATTCATGGACTCTGTTACCAGGTCCGAAGCCACCTGGGACCGAAAATCCAAAATCCTGACCATTGTCACCAGAGGTTCCATGCAGGACGCCAGCTATACCCTTACCCAAACCATATCCCTGAAGGAGGGGAGCCTGGTGGTTACCTCCCAGGCCGCATCCGAAATGGGTCTAATGAACGAAACCTTCGTGTTTGATAAGTTCCTTAAAAACGACATGAATTAAGTGTTAGCTTTGTGTAAATTGCTTGCCGATGATGCAGAAGAGAGCGCTTTACCTGTTTGTATTTCTTATCCTGCCTGTCGCATCCCGGGCCCAGATCAATATCTTCCTCGGAGGAAATCTGAATGGCAACTACTCCTGGATCAGGGGGGACGAACACACCTATGAACCGGGATACGGAGGGGGTATAAGTCTCATTTACTGGGAACATGAATACTGGTACCTGAAAGCCGGTCTCGATTACATGCAGAGAAGCTCGGCCGTGCTGGACTACCCGGACTATTACGGAATAACCCCGGCGGATGAATATGACAAGATACACATCACCTACCTCGAGCAGACCATTGGGATTCCTTTGACATTCTGTTTCCGTCCCATTGAATCAAGGGCCAATACAATGCTGATCACCGGCACCCTGAATACTCTGGCAGTCGCCGGAATGAAACTGGATTCGGAGGAATACGGTGAACATAAACTGAAGGGGACGGATATAAAAACCAGGTTGAAAACCAGTGTGGGGATCGGTATTGGCTATCAGCGGCAACTGGACAAGAACCTGTATCTGAATATCATTCCCTCCTACAACATCGATTTAAGGGGGGATAAGGACTTCAACTCCATCATGCTTTCCGCGGAGGTGCTCTTCGGAATCTATTGATCCGCGGACTGGAGCGGAAAACACATGATCTGATGGCTTCGCAGTTCCTTGCGTAAGCCTTTGACCTGCCCCCCGGAAACCCGATCCAATTCCGACCAGAATTCTTTCCCGTGATTGGGGAATTTCGTATGCACCAGTTCATGCAGGATCACATAATCGGTTAGATGTTCAGGAAGCATGACCAGCCAGCTGTTCAGGTTAATGCTTTTCTTCGCGGTACAACTACCCCAGCGCGTTTTCATTTTACGGATCTTTAATCCTGATATTCTGTATCCGTGAACTTCGGAAAGCTTTTCAACCCTCCCCGGCAGGTATAAACCGGCCTCCCTGTTTACGATCCTCCAGATGGCGTCCTCCAGGGTATCCTTCTCTCCCAGCAAGTGTAAGGGGACCCTCCTTCCCCGGACCTGCACAGTATCCCCTTCCACCGGCCAGGTCTTCCTGCAATCCAGTGTCTTCAGACCATTCAGCTTTTTGCGGACCCATTGCTGCTTTGAAAGAAAGAAGCGCTCTGCCTGTCTCTGGCTTACATACCGGGGAACAGTCACCCGGACCTCCCCCTGCTGATTGATCCGGATAGAAAGGTTCCTTGCGCGAGTGCTTCGAACATAGCTTACTGCTCCAACATCCTGATAATACAATATATTTTGTGATTTTTGCATTCAGATTAAACGGTTATCCATAACTTTAATGACTTTTAAAAAACCTTATATAATGATTAATAAATCAATCATCCTCTCTCTGGCATGGCTGTTTACCGGGTTTACCCTGTCCGCCCAGACAGCCTGGTCGCTCGAGGACTGCATCCAGTATGCCATGGAGAACAACATCCAGATCAAACAACAGGTGCTGACCACCGAATATAATGAAAACCTTCTGAAGCAGTCCAAGCTGGGCCAGATTCCCAGCTTAAACGGAAGCGCGAACTACGGTTACTCCTGGGGACGGGCCCTGGATCAGACCACCTACCAGTTTACAAGCGATCAGCAGATCCACTCCATAAACATGGGCCTTAGTTCCAGGGCGAATCTGTTCAACGGACTCCAGGTAAGAAACACTATCCAACAGAATGAACTGAACCTGTTGGCCAGCTATCAGGATGTGGAGAAGGAGAAGAACGATATTTCTGTCAACATCGCCTTTGCTTACCTGACCATCCTGTTCAACCAGGAGCTTGTAGCGGTTACCCAAAGCCAGCTTGAGACAACGGGCCAGCAGGTTGAACGTACAAAGAAAATGGTGGATGCCGGCAAACTGGCTAGGGGCAATTATCTGGAGATCCAGGCACAGTATGCCAACGAAGAACTCAACCTGGTTAATGC
>CAYRLP010000244.1:0-5067 GCA_964424935.1 uncultured Bacteroides sp. | reverse complement strand
TTCCTGGCATACCGGCTTTTCTGCTTGAGAACCTCATATTCATCGAAGGTAGGCACGGGCCGGTTCATATACTTCCACCAGGGGTATTCCGTTTCGCCCTCGGGTGGGGTCCATGGCCACTTTTCCACATAGATCACATCACTTCCCAGACTATTTACACTCTCACGGATGTTGGATTCCAGAGAATCTACGATCGTAAAAACTGCAATAATTGAAAAAATACCAATGGTTATCCCCAGCAAGGATAGCATGGCCCTTAGCCGGTTTACGGTAACCGACTGAACAGCCATGACTAAACTCTCCCAAATTAACCTTATGATAACCATTTATAAATTGTTGCCTTTTGACTTCGTTATGTCGTCGGAAACTGTTTCTTTTGCAAAGAAAGTTAAAAGTAGGAAGAACTATCCACAAAAACCAATGGCCGCCAACAAACAAATTCGTAATTCTTTGATTTCAGTCTATTCCAAGGAAAGGCTGGATATGATCGTTAAAAAACTACATGAACTGGGTATATCCATTTACTCGACCGGGGGAACCCAGAAGTTTATTGATGGACTCGGGATCCCCGTTACTCCGGTCGAGGATCTTACCTCTTACCCTTCCATACTGGGCGGGCGGGTAAAAACGCTACACCCCAAGGTTTTCGGAGGAATTCTGGCGCGCAGGGATGAACAGGGCGACCGGGCTCAACTTACGGAATACCAGATTCCTGAGATCGACCTGGTTGTTGTGGACCTCTATCCCTTCGAGGACACGGTAAAATCAGGTGCGTCGGAGCAGGAAATCATTGAAAAAATTGATATTGGCGGAATCTCTTTGATAAGGGCAGCGGCGAAAAACTATAAAGATGTATTGATTGTATCCTCCCGCAGGCAATATGACCTGCTTCTGGAGATGCTTGAAAGTGGAAATGGGGCCACGAGTCTGGAAGAACGCCGTGTGTTTGCACTGGAAGCATTCAACGTCTCATCTCATTACGATTCAGAAATATTCAAGTTCTTCGACGAGGGAAATATAAGTTCCCTGAAAATAAGCCAGCTTTCCTCACGGCTTTTGCGTTATGGAGAAAACCCTCATCAGCAGGGCC
Source organism: uncultured Bacteroides sp. (assembly GCA_964424935.1). Lineage (GTDB taxonomy): Bacteria > Bacteroidota > Bacteroidia > Bacteroidales. The sequence goes on along the minus strand of CAYRLP010000244.1, from coordinate 3,977 downwards.
GTTTTTTCGGAGCACTGGATGAAATGTTCGAACAGCTGCACGGGAAAGAGATCTCTTACAACAACCTGCTGGATATAGATGCGGCGGTGGGCCTGATCGATGAATTCGACGGAACCACTTTTGCCGTTTTAAAACACAACAATGCCTGTGGACTTGCTGTCAGGGAGAAACTGGTGGACGCCTGGAAGGATGCCCTGGCAGGAGATCCGGTTTCCGCGTTCGGAGGCGTCCTGATCACCAACCGGGAGATTGACCTGGACACTGCCGAAGAAATGAACAAAATATTTTTTGAGGTATGTATCGCCCCGGGCTACACTCCGGATGCGCTCAAAGTTCTTCAGCAGAAAAAAAACAGGATTATACTTGTCCGAAAAGAATGCGAGACATCCGGTACAACCGTTCGGACAGCACTCAACGGCATCCTGGTGCAGGATCGTGATCTTTCCACGGAGACGGCGCCCGACATGAAAACGGCTACCAGGACTGAAGCCACCCCTGAACAGCTGGCCGATCTGGTATTTGCCAATAAAATTGTGAAACATACCAAATCCAATGCCATTGTGCTTGCCAAGAATCAGCAGCTGGTTGCATCGGGCGTGGGTCAGACATCCAGGGTAGACGCTTTGAAACAGAGTATTGAGAAAGCAGGGCATTTTGAATTCGATCTGAACGGAGCCGTGATGGCATCTGATGCCTTTTTCCCTTTTGCAGACAGTGTGGAGTTGGCCTTTAACGCTGGAGTACGGGCTGTTGTGCAGCCCGGAGGTTCGGTTCGCGACCAGGATTCCATTGATTTTTGTGATGCACACGGGATGGCCATGGTCTTTACCGGGATCAGACATTTTAAACATTAACCACTAACTGAGAAATTATATGGGATTGTTTTCATTCCAGCAGGAACTTGCCATAGACCTGGGAACTGCCAATACGATTATCATTCATAACGACAAAGTGGTTGTGAATGAACCATCCATTGTGGCCATTGACCAGCATACGGGTAAATTGATTGCCATCGGGGAGAAAGCCAGACAAATGCATGGGAAAACCCATGAAGACATTAAAACCATTCGACCACTGCGTGATGGAGTGATCGCTGACTTCCAGGCTGCTGAACTGATGATTCGGGGGATGATCAAAATGATCAATACCAGCCGGAGGCTATTCACCCCATCCTTGAAAATGGTAGTCTGCATACCATCCGGGAGTACAGAGGTGGAAAGGCGGGCAGTGAGGGATTCCTCTGAACATGCCGGGGGACGCGATGTCTACATGATCTTTGAACCCATGGCAGCCGCCATCGGGATCGGGCTGGATGTGGAAGCTCCGGAAGGATGCATGGTTGTGGATATCGGAGGCGGCACTACAGAGATCGCCGTGATTGCACTGGGAGGAATTGTCTGTAACCAGTCGATCCGGGTAGCCGGGGATGGATTTACCAGCGATATCCAGACCTATATGCGGCATCAGCACAACATTAAGATCGGGGAACGTACTGCGGAGGATATCAAATTTAAAGTGGGTTCCGCCCTTCCTGATCTGGAAGATCCCCCCCAGGATTTCTATGTGAGAGGCCCGAACCTGATGACGGCCCTTCCCATTGAAATACCCATCTCCTACCAAGAAATCGGCCATTGTCTTGATAAATCCATTTCGAAAGTCGAAACGGCGATACTTTCGGTACTGGAACAGACCCCGCCTGAACTTTATGCCGACATTGTTTCCAAGGGAATCTACCTTGCGGGAGGGGGTGCACTGCTAAGGGGACTGGACAAAAGACTGGCGGAAAAAATATCCATTCCCTTCCTTGTAGCAGAGGATCCTTTGCAGGCTGTGGCGCGTGGAACCGGGATCGCCTTAAGGAATGTGGATAAGTACCCTTTCCTGATGAGATAGATCGGGATTGGATTTTCCTCGCAGAACTTCGCGGATAACATCTGCGTAATTCAAATAGAAGATGAGGACACTGCTCAGGTTTTTTCAAAAGTATTCCAACCTGCTATTATTTCTTCTGCTGGAGATCGTTGCCGTCATCCTGTTGGTTCAGGACAGCAGTTACCAGCGATCCAAGCTGATGGGACTGAACCGGCAAATCTCAGGATATCTGTACAGCAAAGTAGATGGAGCCAGGGAGTATTTTTCCCTGAGGGAGGTCAATGAACAGCTGGTGGAAGAGAACCTGGAACTGCGTAATAAGCTCGAATTAATATCATCCCTGCTTGACAGTGCCACCGTCGTTGAAGAATTAAATGGGGAACATCGTTACTACTACGTAAAATCCAGGGTCGTGCACAACAGTATTTACAAGCAATACAATTACCTGACGCTCAACAAGGGTAAGAAGCAGGGTGTGTTCCGGAATATGGGAGTGGTATCCGATCAGGGACTGGTCGGGATCGTCCTGGAGAGTTCTGCCAATTTTGCCACGGTTATTCCAATCATAAACAGGGACTTCCGTCTAAGTGCCAAAATCAAGTCCACCAATTATGCCGGGATATTGCAGTGGGATGGCGCCTCTCCGCGGTATGCCGTCCTGAATGAGATTCCCTTCCACGTTGAACTTTCACAAGGAGATACTATTCTTACCAGTGGGTATTCCTCCATTTTCCCGGAGGGAATAGAAGTGGGAACCATAGAATCCTTCTCGCTGGAACAGGGGAACTTTTATGACATAAAAGTCAGATTGTTTACCGATTTTCAACGCCTTTTTCTTGTGAATGTGATCCGGAACTACCGGCAGGAAGAACAGCTTAACCTGGAAAATCAGATCAGATAGTGTATATCGTTGCAAGAAATATATTCCGCTTCATCGTGGTGATCCTGTTCCAGGTACTGGTAATGGATAATGTGATGATCAGCGGATACATGAATCCTTATATCTATCTCCTGTTCATCCTGCTGATGCCCTTTGAAACCCCCAGGTGGATCCTGTTGCTTTCAGGCTTCGCCCTGGGCCTTACAATGGACCTGTTCACCGGGACACTCGGGATGCATACAGCCGCCACGGTCCTGGTTGCTTTTCTGAGGCCCTATCTGCTCAATTTGCTTGCATCACGTGATGGGTATGAACCGGAAACATTCCCCCGGATCCACTATTATGGTTTCACCTGGTTCCTGAAATACACCCTGCTGCTTGTATTAATTCACCACCTGGCCCTCTTCTACCTGGAGGTGTTCCAGCTGAAGGTTTTTTTCAGTACCTTGCTGCGGGTTATTCTGAGTTCAATCCTCTCCACCTCAACCATTGTGCTCAGTCAGTATTTTGTGTTCCGGAAATAGATGAATCAATTTAAGGACAGAAGGTATGTATTTGCTGCCGCAATCATCCTGGTAGGGCTGTTGTTTATCGTCCGCCTGTTCCAGATCCAGGTGATCGATAAATCCTATGAACAGTATGCACTAAGCAATGCACAGAGCATCCGGATTGTCTATCCGGCCAGGGGCCTTATTTATGACCGGAAAGGAAATATCATGGTGTATAACAAGGCCGCCTACGATATTATGGTCACACCCCGTTTGCTGGAACCCTTTGATACCACTGAACTTTGCAGCATTTTGAGAATATCCCGGGCAGGTGTCATGGAGAGGCTGGAATCGGCCAGGTCCTACTCTGTACGTGTACCGTCGGTCTTCATGAAACAGGTCAGCTATGAAAATGCGGCCCTGTTCCAGGAAAAAATGTTCCAGTTTCCGGGATTCTATGTCCAGACCCGTACCCTGAGGGAGTATACCCGGCCTATCGCCTCCCATGCACTGGGCTACGTGGGCGAAGTGGACCAGGAGATCCTGGACAGGGATGCCTATTACCAGCTGGGGGATTACATCGGGGTTTCCGGGATTGAAAAGGCGTACGAGGAGTTTCTCCGGGGAAAGAAAGGAAAGAGTGTCTTTCTTAAGGATGTGCATAACCAGACCATTGAATCCTACCAGGGCGGAAGACTGGATGAGGCAGTGGAGGTTGGCAAGAACCTGACTACCAC
>CAYRLP010000243.1:4067-5068 GCA_964424935.1 uncultured Bacteroides sp. | reverse complement strand
AGTCTCACCCATGTTTCCGTAGACCATGGCCTGAACATTTACAGCCGTTCCCCATTCTTCGGGAATCTGGTTCAACTGGCGGTAGTAAATGGCACGCGGAGTGTTCCAGCTGTCAAATACGGCCATCACGGAACCCCAGAGCTGTTCCCATGGATCCACAGGGAAGTCATGTCCTGTCTGCTTCTTTACAGCAGCTTTGAACTTCACTACCAGTTCTTTCAGGTCCTCCACGGTCAGTTCATTATCGTTGGCCACACCGCGGGCTTCCTTCACCTCATCCAGGATGGCCTCAAAAGGATCGATATCCTCCTTGCTCTCGGGTTTCATTCCCAGCACCACATCCCCGTACATCTGAACGAAACGGCGGTAACTGTCCCAGGCAAACTTTTCGTTCCCGGTCTTGCTGGCCAGACCCTGAACTGCATTCTCGTTCATACCCAGGTTCAGTACGGTGTCCATCATACCTGGCATGGAAACGCGGGCCCCGGAACGTACGGAAACCAGGCAGGGATTCTCATTGCTCCCGAATCCGGTTCCCATGATATTCTCAATATTCTTCACGGCAGCTTCCACATCCGCTTTAATAAGTTCAACCACTTTATCTTTCCCAAACTGGTTGTATTCGGTACAAACCTCTGTGGTAATAGTAAATCCCGGAGGCACCGGCACACCGATCAGGTTCATCTCAGCAAGGTTGGCACCTTTTCCTCCTAACAGGTTCTTCATGTCGGCCTTACCTTCAGCCTTGCGGTTCCCAAAGGTATAAACACGTTTTACATTGGACATCGGAAAATTTCTTTTAGTTATTAATAATGAGTTGCTTATGTGTAATTCTTACAAAAATTGAAGACACAAAGGTACCTAAAAAAATGAAAAAAACTGTTCTAAATAATGTGAATCTAAGCTTAGGTTTTCAGCCGAACTCCCGGATACCCTCCAGCATGGCCAGGACATTCGGAAGGGGGACATTGGCCTGAATGTTATGAACGGTATTGAAGACA
>CAYRLP010000243.1:0-4057 GCA_964424935.1 uncultured Bacteroides sp. | reverse complement strand
CTTTCTGGGTATCCACCCCGCCACCCCAGAAGGTCAGCCGGTCCCCGTATTTCTCCTTTAAACGGACCGGGTCCATTCCAGCCGCATTGATCTGAACCGGGTTAATGATATCAAATCCGGAATTGATAAAACCCTCCATAAAGGGCTCCACCGCTCCGCAGCTGTGTTTAAAGGTCTTCCAGGAGGTATGCTGATGGATCCAGTTATTAATCTTTCTGTAGTATGGTGCATAGAGCTCCTCATAGGTCTCCAAAGAACAGAAGGAGGACTCCTGGGTGCCAAAGTCGGTTCCGCAGATGTAGGCCACATCCACCTGGTCGCCGGCGATCTCCTTCAGGACAGCCAGATTCTCCAACGCTACGTCCGTCTGGGTGGACATGTACCAGTCCGCCACATCCCGGATTCCTTTGGGCGCCTTCAGGTTCAGTGCGGGAACCAGGGCAATGTCCCCGATACCCATGCCCCCAAAGTTTGCCACCAGTCCCTTGCCTTTCCCTGCTGCCTCTGGCAGTGCGCGTTTCCAGTATTCCACATCCGAGGCACTCAGGGAGGTGAATTCCTCTATATTGTCCTCCGGGTCCAGTTTACTCTCATCCAGAGGCCCCTGCCGGTTAACCGCATCAAAAAAGTAGGCAGCCCTGGGCATTTTGGCACTGGGTGGTACCGAGGCATCACCCTGGGGATGAATCCAGGTATCCCCTTTCTCATCAAGGGTTACGGTAAAAGTGCCCGGGACCAGCACGACCTGGTTCCAGGGAGTACGGTATTCCTTCCAGTCTTTCATGGGATTCCCGAACATATCCCCTGAAGGCGATATACCAATAACATCCACGCCCATGACCTCCTGCAGGTCCTCTTCCACCTCCCCCAGCATCTGGTAGGGTTCGATTACTTTTACCGGTTTCCGTTCCAGGCCAAAATGGTCCCGCAACAGGTCAACCATCCGGACATGGATCCCGGTGACCGGACTGGCCCCGAAATCCACCACCAGCCTGTCTGGCTGCTGATGGTTCAGGGTAAGCTGTAAATTCTCTCTAGCGTTTCCCATGATGTTTTTTTGATGACACGATGCAATTCATGGAGGCAATTTAACCATTCTCCCGCAGACAATTTACACTTTCCTTCGGTTATGGAACTGAAGCTGACAGAGCTACATCAGGGTGATCACCAGAATTGTATCGATGGGTTTAAGCTTCCGCTTTGGAATGGTGAAGGTGATCCCCTCTTCATTTCTTTTCACATCCGCCCGGCTCCCGTCGTCAAAATAAACTGCTGACCTGACCCGGTCGGGAGCAATGCCCGTAATATCAATGGCTCTCCCGTTGTAATTCAGGACATGGATGTAGATCACATTGCCCTTGGTGACCGTCGCACCCCACTCCTGGGGTTTGACAGGTCCCTTCCGGGTTCCGTAGATTGCGTCCCCGTATGTCTCCATCCACTGGCCAATGGCCATCAGTGTATCCACATTCTCGGGCTGAATCTTCCCGTTGGGCATGGGACCTGTATTGAGCAGGAAATTGGCTCCGTAACCCGCTGCACGTACCATGGTATGGATCAGGGTTTTTACCGATTTATAGTTCTGATCAATAATGTTGAATCCCCAGGACCCGTTCATGGTCTCGCACATCTCCAGGGGTACTTCTTCAGAGATCCCTGTATTGTTGAATCCCATGGTATTATCCCCCGGAAGGTCCCGTTCGAACATCATGAAATCCTCCCCGGGGAAGGGCATCTGGTGGTGATTGCTGCCAATCAGCGCCCCGGGCTGAAGCGAGTGGATCAGGGCATAGGTCTCATCCAGGCGCCATTCAGCATCGGGCTTGTCCCACATGCCGTCGAACCAGATCCCCCCGATCTCACCGTACTGGGTCAGCAACTCCGTCAGCTGGGCATTCATGTAATCGATATAGGCGTTGAAATCCCCCGATTGGGATCGGTCAGGGATGCCGTTCCCCGTCCTCCCGTGCGGATAATAATCGGGGTGGTGCCAGTCCAGCTGCGAGTGGTAAAAGAAGAGTTTTATCCCCTGCCTGTCACACTCTTCCTTCAGTTTACCGATCACATCCTTTCCGTAGGGGGTGGCATCCACGATGTTGTAATCACTGATCTTTGAATCGAACATGGCAAATCCGTCATGATGCTTGCTGGTAATGGTGATGTACTTCATGCCCGCCCTCTTCACCATAGAGACCCACTCGGCTGGATCAAACTGGGTGGGATTAAAAAAGCCGGGTAATTTCTCATACTGAACGATGGGGATATTCTTTCTTTCCATAATCCATTCGGCGATTCCCTGATCGCCTCCACCGGCCATGATGGAATAGACTCCCCAGTGCACGAACAGGCCGAATTTGGCATTCTGGAACCACTCCCGGTTCTCCAGGTTTTCCTGCGTGGGCACATAGCCTTCCTGAGCCATGATGACCGGGGTCAGGATTGCTGAAAAAAGTATTAAGAATAAAATTCTGGACAGAGATGTTCTCATGGTAGCTTGGTTTAAACTTCAAATTTAAGGATTTATCCCAAAGGAGCATTTCCCGGGGATCTTTCCCCGAAAATTCGTATACTTTGGCTTGATATGGAACAGATCCGGCAGAAAGCAAGAAACCAGCCCTCCCCAGATGTCCGGGCCCAATATTGATTCCCGACTGCTGATCCATGGAATCTGCACGGATTCTTCTGCAGATTAATAAAACTCTTTCCTATATTTATAGAATGTCCCCTTTTATATTAACCTAAGTGCCATACATACCATGAGACCTGAGAAAATCCTGTTTCGGATACTGTTGGGGACCCTGCTTATGCTTCCCGGCATTGGATTAAGCGGACAGGTGCAGATCTGGGAGGAGAAGATTTCCCTGCCCACCTACGAACTTAAAGAACCCGATAAAAATCCCATGTTCTATGTTCCCGATGCCTACCAGGGAGCCAGACGGGTCATTTATCCCTACCCTCTCATGGACAACCTCTCCACCGAAAAAACGGAAAAGGAATACCAGGCTGTTTTCCTTGAAAACGAATACATCCGGCTGTGTATCCTTCCCGAACTAGGGGGCCGACTGCTCTATGCCACCGATAAGACCAACAACTACGAGATGTTCTACCGCCAGCATGTGATCAAACCTGCCAACATAGGCATGCTGGGTGCCTGGATATCGGGAGGCATCGAATGGTGTGTTTTTCATCACCACCGGGCCTCCACCTATATGCCCGTGGATTACCGCCTGGCAGAAAATGCCGATGGCAGTAGAACCATCTGGTTCGGAGAATTCGAACCAAGGCAACGCATGGCGTGGAGCATCGGCCTGACCCTTTACCCGGAAAGGAACTACATTGAGGCAGATGTCAGGATGTTCAACCGGACGGAGCTCACCCATTCGTTCCTTTACTGGGCCAATGTGGCGGTCCATGCGAACGAGGACTACCAGGTCATCTTCCCCCCTTCCGTTCACATAGGCACCTATCATGCGAAAAGCAGCTTCATTCACTGGCCCATTGCCGACGAAATTTATCAGGGCAGGGACTATACCGGGGGGATCGATGTAAGCTGGTGGAAGAACCATCCCGATCCCATCTCCATCTTTGCGTGGGACCTGCAGGAGGATTTTATGGGCGGATACGACCATGGCCGGAATGCCGGGATGGTGCATGTGGGAAACCACCATATCGTGAAAGGTGCAAAGCTCTGGGAATGGGGACCGGGGGAGTACGGACATATGTGGGACAGTGAGATTCTGACCGATGAAGACGGCCCTTATGCCGAGCTTATGGTGGGAGCCTTCTCAGACAATCAGCCCGACTACAGCTGGATCAAACCCGGTGAGGTCAAGAGTGTGAAACAATACTGGTATCCGGTCCGTGACATCGGGGGATTTAAGAATGCCAACCTGAACGCGGTAGTGAACCTGGAGCCCGTTGCCGGTTTCTATCTGCGCGTTGGGATCAATGTCACCGGGCCGCTCAAAGGCTGCAGGGTGATTCTCAAAAGGGATGAGGAGATCATCTTTGAGAAACGGACCGACATCGCTCCGGATAATCCCTATGATACCCGGGT
>CAYRLP010000242.1:0-5083 GCA_964424935.1 uncultured Bacteroides sp. | reverse complement strand
GCCCCTGGCTATGAAGGACCTGGGCAGATTTACTAAAGCCGGTGCCTCCATGCTGGTCATGGCCATTGTGGGCGGGGCGGTGGTTCCACTTATTTTCGGATTCATTGTGGACGCGGTCAAAACCACCGAACAGGCCCTCGTCGGCGATTACCAGTCTGCTTACTGGGTCATGGTACCCTGCTATCTCTTCATCTTCTATTACGCCGTATCAGGACATAAAATCAGGACCAGATCATGAGTAAACTCTATTTAGGAATTGACATCGGGGGAACCTCCATCGTATCCGCCAGGTTTTCAGACAATGAAATGCTGGAAAAGAAGGAAGTACCCACCGGGGCCGACCGCCCTGCCCTTCAGATTATGGAGTCACTGTACGAGGCGATTGAGTTGGTTCTGACCGACGAGGTAGTGGGAATCGGGATAGGGATGCCCGGATTCATGAACGTGGAAACCGGTGAGATCATGCAGATCAATAACATCCCCTCCTTCAACGGGTTCGCTATCAAGCCAAAAGTAGAGGAACGGTTCCACCTGCCCACGTTTCAGAACAACGATGCCAACTGTTTTGCCCTTGGGGAAACTTACTACGGTGCCGGGAAGAAATATACCAACCTGGTGGGGGTTACCCTGGGAACCGGTCTGGGCGGTGGCATCATACTCGACCGGAAGATTCATACCGGGCTAATGGGCGGAGCCGGGGAGCTGGGGTGTGTTCCCTTCCATGGGGGAATCTCGGAAGATATTTGCAGTGCCGCGCTTTTCAAAAACAAGTACAGTACCACCGGTACGGAGCTGTACAAAAAAGCCAAGGCCGGCGATCAGGCCGCCCTCGCCGTATTTGAGGAGCTGGCGCATAACATCGGCGAGCTCTTCCGGATCGTGATGTATGTCCTGGCCCCCGAAGCATTCATCGTTGGTGGCTCTGTCGCCAATTCCTGGGACCTGCTGGAAAAGCCGCTCCGTGAAGAAATAAACAACTTCCTGGTGCCCATGATCAGCAAGAATGTGGACCTGGTAAAGGCTGAGCTGGATAATGCGGGCCTCTATGGTGCTGCTGCACTTTGTATCTCGCAAATGGAATAAAGGCATGACCGTTGAGACGATTGCTGAGCAGTTTGCCACCGAAGGAGATATCGCTGAGGTTCAGCCACATGGTGGCGGTCATATTAACGACAGCTATCGCCTGGTAAACCATTCTCCAGGTTATCCGGACTACCTTCTGCAACGGGTCAACCACCATGTCTTCAAGGACGTGGAGTTGCTGATGCAAAACATGATGCTCGTTACTGCTCATGTTCAGGCCAAAACCAGGAAGGATCATCCCGGGGAGGTGGAAAGGCGCAGCCTCACGGTCATTCCGGCCAGGAATGGGCAATCTTTCTTCAGGGACCCGGAAGGCAACTACTGGAGAGCGCTCCGTTTTATTCCGGACCACCTGGTTTTCGATAGTACCACGGATCCCACCATTGCCTATGAAGGTGCCCGGACCTTTGGTGCATTCACTTCCATGCTTAATGACCTTCCGGCAGAAAAGATTGGAACCGTCATTCCCGATTTCCATAACATGAAATGGAGACTTCAGCAGCTGGAGGAGAGCATCAGGAAAGATGCAGCGGGCAGACTGCAAGCGGTGAAGAAGGAGATCGACTATGTGGAGTCGCGCTCCAAAATGATGCTGACCATTCATGAGCTTGGAGAGAAAGGGGCCATTCCCCTGAGGGTGACCCATAACGACACCAAGATCAGCAATGTGCTGTTTGACAAGAACAAGAAAGGCCTGTGTGTGATCGACCTGGATACCATTCAGCCCGGTTATGTGACCTCCGATTTCGGGGACGGGATCCGAACGCTGACCAATACAGGAGAGGAGGATGATGAGAACCTGGACCGGGTCAGCATGGACCTGGAACTATTCCAGGCTTTTGCATCCGGTTTCCTGGATTCCACCAGGGAGATCCTTTCTGAAACCGAAAAGGATGCCCTGCTCTATGCCGCTCTTCTTTTCCCTTACATGCAGGCTGTGCGTTTCCTTATCGATTACCTGGACGGGGATGTGTATTATAAAACAAAGCATAAGGATCACAACCTGGTCAGGGCCCGGGCACAATTTAAACTGACCCGGGACGGGGAGTCGAAAATGGATAAATTGAAACAGATCTTAAAAGAGCTGGCCTGAGCCAACCATGGTCGTTGAGAAAATAGCGGGTATTTCCAGCCTTCCCCGACAGGCAGAACAATCCATTTCCCACCTGAACTGGGTGGAAGCTCCGGGGATTGAGGCTGGTTTTGCAATCCGCCACGACGAAACATCCATCTATCTATATTACCAGGTGAAAGAGCCCCAGGTTCGTGCGTTAAACACACGGATCAATTCGCCGGTCTGGGAGGACAGCTGCGTGGAATTCTTCATCCGGATCGACCATGAGGATAACTACTACAATTTTGAATTCAACGCCATCGGCACCGTTCTGGGGGCCTACGGCCTGGACCGCCATAAAAGGTTCCATCTGTCGGAACGCCTGCTGGCGCTGATCGAGACGACTCCCTCCCTGGGGAATGACCCCATAGAGAACATCGACATCCCAACCTTCTGGAGCCTGGGTCTTGTGATTCCCGTCAGGGTACTTCATTTTTCAGCCATCAGAAACCTCTCCGGTATAGAGGCACAAGCCAATTTTTACAAATGCGGAGATAAGCTGAATCAGCCCCATTACCTCTCCTGGAAACCGGTGCTGACCTCCAATCCGGATTTTCATCAACCGAAATATTTCGGGGAGCTCTCTTTTCAGTAAGTTTGTATCCGCAATTTACAGGAGCAAAGCGCCATCCGATGGGTAGAACAGCGGAACAGATTCAATCGGAAAAACTATTTAAAAAGATCTGCCGGAAGACGGGTACCACCATCCGTGATCATGCAATGATCAGGGAAGGGGACCATGTCCTGGTCGGACTCTCTGGCGGGAAGGATTCCATGATCCTGCTGGAGGTACTCAGGGAACGGAAAGGTGCCGTCCCCTTCTCTTTCAGCCTTTCCGCAGCACACATTGAAGCCACCGGCATAGGCTTTGAGATCGATCGGGAACGGTTAAGCTTATTCTGCAAAAACCTGGATGTGCCGCTCCATTACCAGACCATTGAGCCAGACCTGGAGAAAGACCCTTCAAAAAACGCATGCTTTATCTGTTCCTGGCACCGGCGAAAAGCGTTGTTCGACCTGACCAGGGAACTGGATTGTAACAAACTGGCCCTGGGACATCACCGGAACGATGCGATCGAAACTTTACTGATGAACATGATCTACCACGGGTCTATCAGCTCCCTCCCCTATTCTTTGAAGATGTTTGAAGGACGGATGCACCTGATCCGTCCTCTGATGGACCTGGATGAACGGATGCTTGATGAATACGCCGGACTGAACAGCCTGGTTCAGGTGGAAAAGAGCTGTCCGCACGAGGACCGGACCCAGAGGGAGAACATCGCCCGCCTTATCCGTCAGATTGAGGACCTGCACGGAAAGGGACCCTTCAATATCTTCAAATCCATGGATAAGATATTCGAAGAGTACCTTCCCGTTCAGGGTAAAATAATACCTTAGTAATAGAGATCAAATTTCTCTTACAACTACATCAATCTACGCGCGCAACCAGCATTCTGAAAGTTCTGTTCCAGAAAGCATCACTATCTGGATAATAAAGATAAACATTGGATCCAAGAATGTTATAGGTTACAGATCGATCAGTATTTGATTGATCAAATCCTGTCCCCATCCAACGATCTCCGAGATAATTAATTTCAAGAGAAAGGACCCGTGTATTTGCCATGGTATATCCTGAGGGCAGGGCAAATGATACATAGTAAGTGGTGGAGGTTGTCCCTGTGATTTCCCTTATCTCAGTAAATACAACAGCGTTGGCTCCTCCTAATTTGGTTGTACCATTCACATGTAGTCTGGCTCCCGGACTGCCCGTACCGATCCCAACATCTCCGGTATTTGCAACATACATTTGTGTTAAGTTGTTAGTACCTATAGAAAGACCCCCGTTCTCATAATTCCAGAGATACGCATGTCCACCAGTATTAGTACCCGCTAAAAATCCATCTGTTACAGTTGTTCCGGTCCCGGTATTCTGGAAATTCATATAGGCATTGGCGGCTCCATTATTTATTGTAAGTGACAAGTTTGGAGAATCAGTGCCAATCCCAACCTGTCCTCCATTGTAGTAGAGATCTGTTCCATTCAGCGCCCAGGGTGCCCCTGTGAGATCTCCGTAGTCCCCGCTGAACGCATTCCCAGCTTCTCCTGCATATTTTGCATATGGAACACTTACCAGCTGTGTTGTGGAAGTTATGGTATAGTTGGAACCACCAGTCGGGTCGGTCTCGGTTTTGATATAATAAGGTCCGCTTCCCCAATCGATGGTGGAAAAATCATCAGAGGTCACACCGTCACCGATCATCAGGCTTATCAAACCGTTATCGTTGGTATTCAATGAGTGAACCTCGGTATAGACGGCGGTACCATTGGGTGCCCCCTGTAAAATACTGATTTGAACTGCAACTGCCTGGTTTACTAACAGGTCGTCCTGGGCATCCCGCAGGACAGCCTGGTAGGACATCAGATCCGGGCTCTGGGCTAAAACTGACAGGGTGAGGGCCACTAAGGCCAAAAGTGTAAAGATTCGCTTCATAATCCTTATTTTTTAATGATTTTAAATGTTTTTACAGCATCTTCCTGCATGATTACCTGCAAGAAGTACGTTCCAGGAGCAAAATGGCTCATGTCAATATTAGTTTCAGAATTCAATAGCTTGTCAGAGGATACAACCTTCCCTTCACTGCTGTACATGCGAAAGTTCAATTCATTCCAATCCAAACCCTCAACTTTTAGAATTAATAAGTCAGATACAGGATTGGGATAGGTTGAAATGATCAAGTCCAGATCCTCAAACTGATCAAGGCCGCTTATAACCGAGATCTCATAAGGTAGCTGGACCCCTTGAAACACCTCACCTGATGCACAACTGCTGCTTGAATAGAGAATTTGACCGACAGTGTATGCCTGACTCTAATACACATCTCCGAG
>CAYRLP010000241.1:2783-5084 GCA_964424935.1 uncultured Bacteroides sp. | reverse complement strand
GCTTGAAGCATATGATGAACGCAATGCCGAAATGATCAATCTGTTCCCAAAGATCGAACATGGCGGTCCCAAGGAACATCTGTATAACCTGACCCAGGTGGTCGAAAACCTGTCCATCCCTGTATTTGCCAGCCTCAACGCCGTATACAAAGAGTCATGGATAGAATATGCCAAGCTCCTTGAGGAGGTGGGCGTTGCAGGACTGGAGCTGAATTTCTTTGCAGTTCCCCGGGATTTTGACAAATCGGGACATGATCTGATCCAGCAGCAGATTGAGGTTCTCAAGGCCGTTAAAGCTGCCGTGGAGATACCGGTCAGTGTTAAATTAAGCCCCTTCTATACCAATGTACTGAAGACCATTAAGGACATGGATGAGGCCGGTGCCGATGCCTTTATACTTTTCAACCGGCTTTTTGAACCGGACATCGATGTGGAAGCCGAAAAACATGTTTCTCCCTGGAACCTGAGCACCCACAGTGACCATAGGCTTTCCATCCGTTATATCGGACTTACCTACGGGAACATCCAGGCCAGCGTTGCCGCCAACAATGGCATCTACGAAGGCATCGATATGGTGAAAATGATCCTGGCCGGTGCCACAGCAGTAGAAGCGGTCAGCACATTTTATCATAACGGCCTGGGTTATGCCACGCATATGTTAAAGGAACTGGAGGACTGGATGGATCGCAAAGAGTACAATACCATTGAAGACTTCCGGGGCTTACTGAGCAGCAATTCTATCAACGATCCCTTTGTTTACAAGCGTGCCCAGTATATCGATCTGCTTCTGAAATCCGAAGAGCGCTTTAATGCCGTGATTTAACAAATAGCCAACAGGCAACAGGAACTGGGAGGATTTCTCACGGAAGGTTCACACACCCCTGAGATCCTCCCTTTCTTTCTTAGTCCGATACATAACCATATTTCTGGTGAGTTTACCAAAAAGGTTCAGGAATTCCTCTCTTTCCTCTTCTGTAAAATCATGAAGGACTTGGCGTATATAAGAATCATTTGTATAATGTATGTCCGAGCAGACCCGTTTGCCTGATCTCGTAAGATCGATCACTGCCAGGCGGCGGTTTGTTTTGGGGACGGTCCTGTTTACCAAATGAATGTTAACGAGTCCTTCCACCGTCCGACTCACTGTGCTTTTATCCAGGTTAAGATTTTTTGCCAGGTCAGAGACCGAGATTCCCCCCTGTTTTTCAATTTCCAGAAGTGTGTGGCACTGGGCCATACTAATCCCGTTACAGCAGGATGCATTGTTCTGCAGAAATAGTTCCTGGTCAAACGTCCGCAGAATACTTCTGAATCGCCGTATATAGTTGTTCATCATAATGAGAAATGAATTAGGTTGCACTTAACAACATACCTGATCCTGATTAGTTTCGCAAGCTGGTTCCTTACCCCGAAGGAAACCGGATATTACAGCAGCAGCACAGCCTACACCCTGTTTGACTTTCAGTGCGCCAGGCATACAATTCAATTCGCATGCACCACACTCCATACACCGGTCCGGGCTGATCACCACTGCTTTCTTGTCCTTCATTCTAAAGACATTGTGGGGACAAACCTCTATGCACAAGCGGCACCCTATACACTTTGATGGATCATACTCAAGGGTGACTACATTTTTCAGATATTTCTGTGTATCCATGTTATACCAGTTTTGAAATCACTAATAAGGTTAGTCCTACAACGGCAAATACAGCCTGGACAGGAACAAATATCCGCATCTCCTTCCTGACCCCACTCAGGGAAGTATAGGTGCTGGCACCGGTAAAATTCATCGTGAGGAAGGAAGATACGGCACCGGAAAGTAGAAACCATGCGAGCAGGGAGATGAGGGATAAGTTTACCGGGCTGAGTAGTATAATCAAGCCGAATACCAGGAGCCCTGAAAACAGTCCCTTCCCTCCAAACTGCCGGAAGGGTAAAAAGGGAAGCAGTAAAGGAGCCAGGAAGGCACCGCTCAGGTAGGCAGCCAGCAGATATAAAGAAGCTCTGGAACCTTCATCCCGCATCATTGGAATAGAAAATCCATCTGGATATATTCCTGAAAGAAGGATGAACACAGCAAGGACCGGGAACAGGTATTTCAATGAATTTACCAGCTCCACCGGGGTTAATATGAAACGGTCTTTGAACCTGAATTCAACCGTTCGTTCGGCAAGATTCTTTTTATAGCCTGATGAAATATAGCTTTTTATATCCGCAGCGCGAACAGGGCCGAACTTCACAGTAAAACCTGTATCTTCCTTCACCCTGTGTGCCGCAATTCCTGGAGCTCCTAACTGAGGT
>CAYRLP010000241.1:0-2773 GCA_964424935.1 uncultured Bacteroides sp. | reverse complement strand
CTTATGATCCACGAAAAGATTTAATCGGGTATCCTTAACTTGTTTGATCAGTTGCTCACTGCTGAAACTTCCTTTCCCTGCTGCACACCATACATTGATCCCATAGGTCTCCAGTACCAGGATCCAGGCATCCATACCCTCCAGGTTCCTTCTTAAAAGATCGAAACTGAGCTTATAGTTAGCAGTGACAAAAACTTCAGAATTCTTTGATGGCCTTCCAAGTCGGTAAAGCCCAGGGTCAACACGGTAATGGCCTCTTCCGATTGAAAACCTGACACGCATAGCTCCCAGTCTGTCCTTCAGGTTCCAGTCGCTCTTTATTTCCGGAGGCAGGGAAAGTGATAGATTGGAAAGGTCCATGATTGTTTCATTATACAATTGTTGCAATATACAACTTTTATTCAATAAAACAAAAAAATCCTCCCCCGGTGTAAGGATGCGGGTGCAGGACTGCAACTATTTTTTGGGATAGATCATCTGGTAGTTGCACTCGGCCTTCCCCTGACTGATGGCGTTCAGACGTGGCGTTAGCAGCTTGCGCCGGATAGGATTGATCCGGTCCACAAAGAGTCTTCCTTCCAGGTGATCGTATTCATGCTGGATAACCCTGGCACGGATTCCGTCATAGGTCTCCTCTTTCAGATTCCACTCTGCATCGTAATACTCAATGTGAACATGGTCGGGCCGTATCACCTCCTCGCGAATGTTGGGCAGACTCAGGCATCCTTCCTCGAAGGACCAGGGATCTCCCCACTCCTCCAGGATGATGGGATTGATGAATACCCGCCTGAAGCCCTCCAGATCCGGTTCTTCAGCAGATTCTGCCATGGGGCTGGTATCCACTACAAAGATCCGTAATGATTTTCCGACCTGGGGTGCTGCCAGTCCCACTCCGTCGCTGGCATGCATGGTTTCAAACATATCCTCGATCAACTGATCCAACCCTTCAAAATCTTCAGGGATCTCACGCGATTTCCTACGAAGTACCGACATCCCGTACACATACACCGGTAATACCATATACTATCTGACGATGGTTAACATGTTGAAAACACCTATCCTCGGGTTTTGTTCCGTTGTTCCAGATAGGACTGCAAAATCAGGGCCGCACTCACCCGGTCCACTTGTCCCTTTTCCCTCCGTTTGGATTTCTTCATCCCTCCCCTGACCAGGGTATCCATGGCCAGGGAAGAAGTGAACCGCTCATCCATCCATTTCACAGGGATCTCCTTGAATCGTTTCCGGAATGCCCCCACAAAATACCTGATTTGTTTCATGGATTCAGATTCCGCATAATCCATCTGCGTGGGAAAACCCACCACCAGCAGATCCACCGTTTCCTTCTCCATATATTCCTGCAGGTAGTTCATCAGATGATGGGTGGGTACGGTTTCCATGGGAGTGGCTATCATCTGTCCCGGATCGGTGATGGCCAGTCCGGTCCGCTTCGTCCCGTAATCAATCGCAATGATCCTTCCCAAAATCCTAATTTTGCGCAAAGTTAGCAAAATATCCCCGACCGCGAATGCTCCGCTGAGCCCGCAGGCCCCGTTTTCAGCGACGACCGGCATCCCTTCAAAAAAAGAGACTGTATCAATGGATACAGCCTCTTTTTTACTGGTGTGCAGCGGTCTGTCAGGCTTTTGGTGCAAAGTCCATACTGGCCATACGTACATAACTATCGTACCTCCACTTGGCATTGGTCTGCGCTGCGGCAAACAGTTGAGCGGCCTCTGCTGGGAAGGACTTCTGCAGGGAGGTATAGCGCACCTCGGACTTCAGGAATCCCTGGAACTGATCCCACTGGGGTTCCTTGGAATCCAGCAGGAAGGGGTTCTTGCCCTCCTCCTCAAGCGCCGGATTGTAACGGTACAGGTGCCAGTAACCACTCTCTACGGCCAGTTTTTCCTGGTTCTGCGATTTCCCCATCCCGGCACGTAATCCATGGTTGATACAGGGTGCATAAGCAATTAGGATGGAAGGTCCGGGATATGCTTCCGCTTCCCGGAGCGCTTTCAGGTACTGTGACTGGCTGGCTCCCATTGCAACTTGAGCCACATATACATATCCATAAGTCATGGCCATCATGCCCAGGTCCTTTTTACGGATCTTCTTCCCGGAGGCAGCAAACTTGGCCACCGCACCCACCGGGGTGGACTTGGAGGCCTGACCGCCGGTATTGGAATACACCTCGGTATCCAGTACCAGGATATTCACATCCTCTCCGGATGCTATTACGTGGTCGAGCCCGCCGTACCCGATATCATAGGCCCATCCGTCACCACCAAAAATCCAGACGGATTTTTTCACCAGGTACTGCTTCATGTTCTTGATCTCCTTCGCAATGGCATGTGATTCGCTCTCGATCACTTTAAGTAAATTGGCCGAGGCCTCCTTGGAAGCGTCCAGGTTAGCCATGGAAGCGATCCACGCTTCAAACGCCTCTTTGGTGGCCGGTTTCACCTTATCCATAACGGCCAGCATCCTGTTTTTGATGCGTTCGCGGTTCTTGTTAACCCCTGTGGCCAGTCCGAAACCGTATTCCGCATTGTCTTCGAAAAGCGAATTGGCCCAGGCCGGTCCCTGTCCGTTCACATTGGCACAGTAAGGAGTGGAAGGTGCGGATCCCCCGTAAATGGAGGAGCAACCGGTAGCATTGGCCACGATCATCTGATCCCCGTATAGCTGGGTGATCAGCTTGATATAGGGAGTTTCTCCACAACCCGCACAGGCTCCCGAGAATTCAAACAGAGGTTGTGCGAACTGACTGTTC
>CAYRLP010000240.1:0-5091 GCA_964424935.1 uncultured Bacteroides sp. | reverse complement strand
ATGCAATGGCCCTGGTTACATCGGGGGAGGACTCCTCAACCATGTGATCGATATGCTCAATTGCATAAAGCAACATGTGAGGCTGGACTTTCGTCATGGCGTTTTCCATCTGCTGCTGCAGATGGATATGCTGCAGTTCCTTGCTACGGGTGTACGCATTAAACCATTCCTTGAAGGTTTTTGCTGCCAGAAATACCAGGACAATGTAAAGATTGCCCAATCCGCTCGAAATCACATTCACCGGATCCAGGTAATTTTCAGTTTTCTCCATGCCGGTCTGATACCACTCATATATAAATTCGTTACTCAGCATAAGTTCCAGGACCGAGAATCCATAAAAAAACACGATAAACAGGATGACGAAAAACGGGAAGAACCTCTTGTTCAGGAAATAAGGGATCAGTAAATACGCAATCAAATAGGTATGAGCCACAAAGATTGGAAGGGTGATCAGGTAATAGGAGAACCAGCCCAGGTATACGTTCATGGATTCTCCGAAACTTTTAATGAAGGTAAATCCGACCACCCAGATCAACCAGAACAGGATATGCCTCAGATTCCTGTTCTGTTCAAGTTTTATTATCCATCGCTCTCTCATCTCATAAGCCCAGGTGAAGTTCCACTTGGTGTTCATCTTTCATCTCCCTGATGGTAAGCCGGTGACTGTTGGGATATGCCAGTTCCAGCCTTCGAATACTGTTTTCATTGCCTTCGTTCTTCAAATCATGCATGGTTGCGGCAGATCCGGAAACAGAGTTGCTTGCCAGAAAGCGTAACCTGGAATCCTGGACTTTCACCTCAATATTGATCCAGGATCTTTCCGGATTTTCACCGGCCCCCTGCACAAAGCAGCTTTCCACAAATGAGTAAAGGATCAGCGGGGCAATTTTGATTCCATGGAACTGGCCTTCTGCCTTAAAAGTAACTTTCAGCCGATCCCCGAAGCGAAGTGTTTCCAGTCCGATGTAATTCCTGATCATTTCCACCTCCTTCTCCAGCAATACCTTATCCCTCCTGCTCTCATTGAAAAGGTAGCATAGAATGGCCTTCAGCTTTTGGACGGTTGATTTCAGATACTCGGGACGATAGATTGAAATGGAGTATAGGTTGTTGAAATTATTGAATATCACATGGGGATCCATCTGGTGTTCAATCAACTTTAGCTCGGCTTCCAGTTCTTTTCGCTGTAATTCTTTGTTTCTTATCTCCAGGCTGTAATGATCCCTGGCATACTTTGCCAGCGCAAACAGAGCTACAATAAATGTCATGTCCTTTGTATTGACAAGCAGGGCCTGTATTGAGAAAATATTTCCCGGCACATGACTTTCAGGAGCAATGGCCTGGTAAAAAATATAATCTGAAACGAGAAATTTCAGTACGGAAAGCCCAAGTCCAACCCCGATGAAGAGGGAGACAAAGAGAAGGATTCTCTTCTTCAATAAAAACCCGGGGATCAGCAGGTAAACCGTAATATAGGCATATCCGAAAAAGAAGAAGGCGTTGCTTAACACCATGACATATTCCTGCCAGAACTGGTCCGGTTCACTACCACGTGAATAGGCTACCCATGCAAACAGGAACACCATGGAAAAGAACAGGACCAGGTGCCTGCCAATTCGGATGGATAACTTCTGACTAAGCAACAGCTGATACATTTTTTAAAAATAGCCTACATCCGGTGAACCACCATCTCTTATCAAGCATGTCAATGTTTCGGCCTGTGAAAGGCACATGTTTGCCCGTCAATGCGGTTGACTTATGCTTTTAAGCTATTGGA
The DNA here is from genome assembly GCA_964424935.1 of uncultured Bacteroides sp. Taxonomy (GTDB): domain Bacteria; phylum Bacteroidota; class Bacteroidia; order Bacteroidales. Next base: position 3,314 of record CAYRLP010000240.1, on the reverse strand, counting down.
CCCGGTTTTTCCTGCATTTCACTGAAATTATTTAAGAAAAGGACGTAAATTTGTTATGTTCAAATGAGAATGTAAGATTGTTTTCATGTTCTTTTCTCTTTATTAACCCTAATGAAGTTGCGGATGACCGGGCAAAGGGATTCGTTAACTTACAATCTTACTATACATGAAAACAAGGTGTTTGATCGTTGATGATGAGCCGCTGGCAAGAGAATTGATTCGTGGGCATATCCTAAAACTTGAGAATTTTGAAGTATTAGATGAATGTGACAATGCCATGAAAGCCATGGATGTCCTTCGAAGCCACCCTGTTGACCTGATGTTCCTGGATATTAAGATGCCTCAGATGACGGGGATCGACTTCCTGAAAACTCTCAAACGACCACCGAAAGTGATCATCACCACGGCCTACAGCCAGTATGCCCTGGATGGATTTGAGCTGGATGTTGTGGATTACCTGATGAAGCCGGTCACCTTTGAACGATTTTTCAAATCGGTGAATAAATATTTCCAGACCGGGCAATCTGAAACTGTGGAACTGGAAGGGGCAAATGGTGTAAACAGGGATGCCTTCATCTATGTAAAGGAGAATAAAAAGGTGATCAAGATCTACCTGAAAGAGATCCATTTTATCGAAGGATTAAATGAATACATCCGGATCCATGCTGATAACCGGAGGGTTGTCGTGAAGAGCAGCCTGCAGAACATCGAGAATAAATTACCTTCAGATCAGTTTATCCGGATCCATAAATCCTATATAGTATCCATCCCCCGTATCAGGGCGTTCAATGCCACGACCATCGAACTGGATAATGCCAAACTACGGATCGGAAGGAATTATAAGAACCAGGTCTTCAGCGCCCTTCACTACAAACAGGAAACATAACATGAAACATTCCATCCGGTTGACAGGCTTACTGCTCTTGCTGGGCATGTCAACAATTACCGCACGGGAACCGCAGGTATCTGTTAGCGTTTCTGAGGACAATGCCGTACATGTAACGATCATTTATGACAATTACCAGGTGGATCCGAAACTGGACACCGACTGGGGCTTTGCCTGTCTGGTCGAATACCAGGGCAACCGGCTTTTATTTGATGCCGGACGCAGGGCAGATCTTTACGAGAAAAATGTGACCCTGCTGGGAATTCATCCGGAAGAAATCCCGAGCCTGTTCATCTCCCATGAGCATGGGGATCACACCGCGGGGATCCCCTGGATTCTTGAGCTAAATCCTTCCATCCAGTGCTACCTGCCTGCTTCCTACGCGGAACAGCTGGAGGATCGAGGAACCCTTCCCCCCAAAAGCAAGGGGCTGGCCAAACCCACCCATCTGTATGGCCCGTTTTATTCCACCGGAGATGATTTTGCTGCCTTCCGGGAACAGGGCCTGGTTATAAAAACAGAAAACGGCGGAGTGCTCATAACGGGTTGCGGACATCCGGGCGTGGTTCCCATGGTTCAGGCGGCCGTGAACGAACTGGGTATTGATATTCATACTGTCATCGGCGGATTGCACCTGATGGATAAATCCGAGGAAGAGCTTGAGCAAATAGCAGCTGATCTGAAGAAGCTGGGAGTCCGGCAGATCTGCCCCACGCACTGTACCGGTGACAAGTCCATTGCTGCACTAAGAGCTTCCTTTGGCAAGGGGTATATTTCAGGAGGGACAGGAAAACTTATCGTTGTTGAATAGACCTATTGATAACTGATCCAAGTGGTATAAGGGTATATAGAACCTGGGGTATTCGGATTAGTCCGGCCAAAAATCAGGCTTTATATGGGTGCTGCCCTTGTATTCTCTGCAATCCACGCAATACTTGCGTACTTCACCGGTTTGTCTTTCACCGTCTACAAAGGCGGTGGATAAATAGACAGGCAGGTATGCATCGTGAAAACGACTCAGAAATTTGGGAAATGGTCCCGGTAAACAATAAGTGGGATCTTTTTCAATCCTGAGTCCTGGGACATCTTCTACGAAGATCCTTGACTCGTTTACTCCTGAAATACTGAAATATCCAAGCACCAGTTCATCTGTAGCCTCCAGGTTGCATATGTTGCCAGGAGTCAAAGCTGGCTGGCTATTGAACAACTGGTCGTTTGACTGGAGGTTTTTTCCCAGGTTATCCCAGTACCAGTATTCCTTTTCGCCAAGAGCCAGCTGCCGGATCAATAAACTGTACCTGATTTCCAGTTGGCGGGTCTGGTTCGACACGAAGTTCAGAGGCAGGCTCCGGTAGTGCGCTCCATTGAGGTTTCCTATGTCTCTTGTATATATATCGTACAATTCCCTGGTAATCCAGCATGTGCGCCAGGAACTACTGTCAGGCAGTTCTCTAAAGATCCGGTCTACATCATATATGTATGCCTGGTATTCAGGGTTGTGGATCTCATAAGTTTCTACTAGCTGCCAACGGAGGTAACGTCCCGAATCCTTTTCTACTTCAAAATCCATATAAAACCTGATTCCATCTTCAGTCTCTCCTGTTTCCCGGTCCGCCTGCTTTTCGCGACGAAAGTATACAGAATCAATACCCGGTGAGGGGTACATGGTCTCATATTCCGATTCATAATGCGCTCCTGTAGGAGTGATAAATACGAGGCGGTAGGACCTGCCGGTCTGTAGAAATGGTTCATCCATGCTGCATCCGTAGATACCAGGATCCGATTCTTCAAATACCCTGGTGTCTCCGCTTTCTGATTCGACCTCCACAAAACACTCAGTCAACGGATCAAATTTCGGGTACAACAGCGTGCTTGACCTGGACAGGCGGATGAACTGCTTCTGCGGCAAACCAATCAACGCTGCATCCACGACGATCGTACCGGTAGTCAGGTTGTCTTCATCCGGATAGTACTCCTCCACGCAAGCCGGAAGCAATCCGGCAAGGAAGATGCAAACATACTTTATTCGTCCTCGGTGCATAAAGGTTAACAGAAAAATAAGCCGCCTCAGCAAGTCGCTGAGACGGCTGCAATCATATGAAAGCGACCTGTCTAATTACCATTTGCATCGTACAAATCCCAGAAGATCTTGGTGAGCAGTTCATCTCCTCCGATCGCATCCGAAGCCAGGGCGTAATTGACCTCATTCAGCGTCTGTTCATTCACCGGGAAGGTAAACCTCACCGGAATGTCTGTTACGTCCTGAATTTCTTCGTTGGTCGGCGTGATATTCATTACCGGGTAATCCAGTCTTCTCCAGGTAGTATAACCCAGGAATCCATTTATATAGGAAGCAATCCAGGATTGGTAAGCGATCTTTCTTTTCCAATCGCCTTCTGCCGTAGCATAAGCCACATCAGGATAGGCC
>CAYRLP010000239.1:0-5100 GCA_964424935.1 uncultured Bacteroides sp. | reverse complement strand
CACCAATACAGCACACCTGGACAGGATGCACACCTGTTTCGGTCGCGTGGTGGAAGGGCTCGATGTGATCGATGAAATCCGTCAGGGCGACAGGATCGTAAAGATCGCCGTGGAAGATTGATCCGGCCGGTATTTGCTTATTTATGCCGCTTTTCGAGGATAGAAACCACATCCCTGATATCGTTTCCCTTGGCAGCCAGCAATACCAGAAGGTGGTAAAACAGGTCGGCCGCTTCGTTCAGGAACAGTTCTTCATTCTCGTCCTTGGCTTCAATGATAAGTTCCACGGTCTCCTCTCCCACTTTTTGAGCGATCTTATTGATCCCCGCTCTGAACAGGGCGGTAGTGTATGAGTCTTCCGGCATCCGGGCTTTACGGTCGTGGATCAGCTCCTGCAGCCGGGTGATAAACTCCAGCTCGTCCCGGGGTGAAGTCCCGGGGTTGGATTCCTGGAAGCAGGTATCATTGCCGGTGTGACAGACCGGCCCTGCAGGACGGGCCTTAATCAGCAGGGTATCCTGGTCACAGTCTTCGAGGATTTCAACCACTTGGAGATAATTGCCACTCTCCTCCCCTTTGGTCCACAGGCGTTTCTTCGTGCGGCTGTAGAAGGTGACTTTTCCCTCCTCCCGCGTCTTTTCCAGTGCCTCCGGATTCATGAATCCAAGCATCAGAACCACCTTGCTCGCGGCATCCTGAACAATGGCCGGCACCAGTCCGTCATGTTTATTAAAATCCATATTATCTGATCGTTATATTCTTCTCTTTTAAATATTTCTTCAGTTCCGGTACCGGGATCTCATTGTAGTGAAAGATGGAAGCAGCCAGGGCAGCATCCGCCAGTCCCTTTTTAAATACCTCCACAAAGTGGTCCCTGGTGCCGGCCCCTCCCGATGCGATCACCGGAATGGAGAGCTGCTGTGAAAGCTGCCGCAGGGCATCACAGGCAAATCCGCGTTTGGTCCCGTCGTGGTTCATGGAGGTAAAGAGGATCTCACCGGCGCCGCGTTCCTGCGCTTCCCTGGCCCAGCTGAATAGCTCCCGGTCGGTAGGGATCCGGCCACCGTTTACAAACACGGTCCAGCGGTTGTCCTTCCACTGTGCATCGATGGCTACCACCACGAACTGGTTACCAAAACCCCGGGCGATCCGGTCCACCAGACCAGGATCCCTGACCGCCGACGAGTTGATGGAAACCTTGTCCGCTCCCGCAGACAGAAGCAGCTCCGCGTCCTCCAGTCGGTCGATTCCCCCACCTACGGTAAAGGGGATATTCAGGTGCAAGGAGATCCGCCTCACCAGGTCCGCAAAAAGCTTCCGTCCCTCATGGGTTGCCGTGATATCCAGGTAAACCAGCTCGTCCGCTCCGTCACGGGCATATTTGGCTCCCAGTTCCACCGGATCTCCCACATCCGTCACATTTTCAAAATTTATCCCTTTCACCGTTTTGCCATCCCGGATATCCAGGCAGGGTATGATTCGTTTGGCCAGCATCTCAGTAGTTATTTAAAATATAGGTTTCCAGGGTTTTCAGTGATAGTCTTCCCTCATAGATCGCCTTCCCGATGATTACGCCATCAATTTCTGCTTCCTCCAGTTCTTCCACATCCTCCATCCGGCTGATCCCCCCGCTGGCCACCAGGTTAAGCCTTTCCACGGTCTTTTTCAGCGTCCGGTAAACTTCCGTGGAAGGCCCCTCCAGCATCCCGTCCCGGCTAATATCGGTACAGATCACCCTTTCAACGCCCTGTGCGCAATAGCCGGTGATAAACTCCAGCAGTTCCAGTTCGGTGGATTCATGCCAGCCCGACACGGCTACCCTTCCGGCCCGGAAATCGGCTCCCAGAATGATCCGCTCCGGACCGTACCGGGAAAGCCATCCAAGAAAGCGTTCCCGGTCCTTGACCGCAATGCTTCCGCCTGTTATCATGCTGGCCCCCGACTGAAACAGGATTTGCAGATCCTCATCCGTACGCAGACCGCCCCCTGCATCAATTACCAGGGAGGTTTGTGAAGCGATCTGCTCCAGGATCCTGTAATTCACGATACGCTGCTCTCTGGCCCCGTCCAGGTCAACCAGGTGCAATCTCTTCAGGCCGTGGGCCTCGAACTTCTTTGCCATTTCCAGCGGATCCCCGTAAGCCTTCTGTTGTCCGTAGTCACCACGGGTGAGCCGGACACACTTTCCTTCAATGATATCGATAGCAGGGATCAGTTCAATCATAGCTTCAGGAATTGTTTCAGAATCACTTCCCCCGGATCCCCGCTTTTTTCCGGATGGAACTGCGTGGCAAAGAAATTATCCCGCTGCATGGCTGCGCTGAAGGGAACCATGTAACTGGACTCGGCAGCTGTATCGTCACATACCGGGACATAGTAGGAATGCACAAAATAGACATAAGATCCCTGAAGCTCTTTGGGAAAGAGAGTTCCGCTTACCCGGTCCAGACTATTCCAGCCCATATGCGGGACTTTCAGACTCCCGGCGGGAAAGCGTTTCACGACCTGGTCGAAAATGCCGATGCAGGCCGTATTGCCCTCCTCGGACCAGCGGCACATCAGCTGTTGTCCAAGGCAGATGCCCAGGACCGGACCGGTAAGTTCCATTAGCAGGGAATCGAGCCCGCGCTCTTTAAGATAGGCCATAGTGGTTGCGGCCTCTCCGACTCCCGGGAAAATCACCCGATCGGCCGTTCTGATCATATCGTGGTCATCCGTGATCACTGCATCCACACCCAGACGCTTCAGGGCATGGTCCACCGAACGGATGTTCCCGGCATTATATTTGATAATGGCTACATTCATTTGGCCCCATGGTTATAAGGTTCCTTTGGTGGTGGGAATCTGGCTGGTTTCCGGATCCAGCTTCACAGCCTGTTTCAATGCTCTTGCAAAGGCCTTGTAAAGTGCTTCGATCATATGATGTTCATTGTCTCCCCGGACTTCCATGCTCAGGTTGCATTTTGCCGCGTCTGAAAAGCTCTTGAAGAAGTGGAAAAACATCTCTGTGGGCATGTCACCAATCTTCTCCCGTTTGAATTCGGCGTTCCACTGGAGCCAGGGCCTCCCTCCGAAATCAATGGCCACGCTGGCCAGGGAATCATCCATGGGGAGCACAAATCCATAGCGTTCCAGACCCCGTTTGTTTCCCAGTGCCTGCAAAAAGGCTTCCCCCAGAGCAAGCGCCGTATCTTCGATGGTATGATGTTCATCCACATGCAGATCGCCTTCCACCTTCACTTCCAGGTCCATCCCCCCGTGTCTGCCCAGCTGATCCAGCATATGGTCAAAAAAACCGAGTCCGGTCGAGATCTCTGTAAGTCCTTCCCCATCCAGGGACAGGCGTACGGATATCTCGGTTTCTCCGGTGATCCGTTTTACTGCGGCACAGCGCTGTCTGCTGCGGATAAAGCGATAGATCTCATCCCAGTCCCGGCATACCCGGGCCACGGTGACATCCAGATTGGAGGATTCCAGCTCCGCTTCCTGTCCCGGCTCCCCCAGTAAAATCCCCCGGGCCCCCAGGTTCCGGGCCAGCTCCATATCCGTCAGGCGGTCGCCTATCACATAGGAGTTTCTTAAATCATAGTCCCCCTCCAGATAGCGGGTCAGCATTCCGGTACCGGGTTTGCGTCCGGGTGAACGCTCTTCCGGCAGCGAGGGATCCAGATAAATGGCATCGAATTCCACACCCTCGTTCCGAAATGCTTCGAGAAATTTTTCATGGGGTTTCTGAAAATCTTCCTGGGGAAAAGCATCCGTTCCGAGACCGTCCTGGTTGCTGACGATCACCAGTTCAAAGTCGGTAAACTGCCTCATTTTGAACAGGTTTCTGAATACACCCGGCATGAATTCCAGCTTCTCCAGGGAATCCACCTGGAAATCTTCCGGGGGTTCCTTGATCAGGGTCCCGTCCCGGTCCAGAAAAATAGCTTTTTTCATGTCTTATAGATTTTCAGGGCTTCCACGAATGCCCGGTTTTCCTCTTTTGTACCAATGGTTACACGCAGGCAGCCCTCACAGAGGGGAACCGATGAACGGTTGCGAACAATGATACCCTTTCTCAATAAGAACTGATAAAGGTTGGCTGGATCCATTACCCTGAACAGCAGGAAATTGGCATCGGAAGGAAACACCTGCATTACAAAGGGAAAACGCTCCAGCTGCTTTGCCAGCCAGCTGCGCTCCTTCAGGATTTCCCCGATCCATCCCATCCGTTTCTCCCCATTATCGGAGAGTGCCTGAAGCGCTGTGTCGATGGTCAGGCGGTTAATATTGTAGGGATATTTCACCCAGCTGAGGTATTCCACAAGCTGGGGATGTGCAAAGAGCATTCCCAGACGGATCCCTGCCAGTCCCCAGGCCTTGGACAGGGTTTGCAGCACCACCAGGTTCTTTTTCTGCGGAACCAGCTCCAGGAGTCCGGGTTCACGGCTGAAATCAATGTAGGCTTCATCTACCACCACCAGGCAGCCGGCCCGGTCCAGGAGGGTCAACAGCCCTTCCCGGTCATAGGAATTGGAGGTGGGATTGTTGGGGGAACAAAGAAACAGGAGCTTGGTATGCTGATCCATGGCCTGAAGGACCGCCTCCGGATCAAGGCCGAAATCTGGTAGGAGCATTACGCTGCGCCGCTCCACTCCCTGGATCTCCGCGCACACCCCGTACATCCCGTAGGTGGGATCTACAGTAATGACATTATCCCGCGATGGTTCACAGAAGACCCTATACAACAGGTCGATACCCTCATCGCTCCCATTCCCCAGAAACAGGTGTTCGGGGGACATTCCCTTGATCCCGGCGATCCGGTTTTTCAGTTCCAGCTGGCGGGGATCAGGATAGCGGTTCAGCGGGGAGTTGAACGGATTTTCATTGGCATCCATAAAAACCCTGGCCTCCCCGGAATATTCATCCCTGGCGGAGGTATAGGGCTTCATGTGCAGGATATTCTTCCTGACCAACCCGGATATGTCCAGCGTCTCAGCCATGTCCCGGGGAATTTATACGTATGGAGACCGCATTGCTGTGTGCCTGCAGCTGTTCTGCTTCTGCCAGGGTCCGGATGGAATCCCCGATCCGGATCAGCCCGTCCCTGCTGAT
>CAYRLP010000238.1:1317-5103 GCA_964424935.1 uncultured Bacteroides sp. | reverse complement strand
AAGCTCCCCATCCGCAGCCTTCCAGTCAGATGCCTGTTCCACCGGGTCACAGTTCCATCCGTCCAGGGTCTTACCGTCGAAAAGACTCACGGAAGAGTCACAGGATACCAGGAGCAGGAGGATCCAAAACAATAGTACGATTCTTTTCATGGTTATGGTTTTAATACTGGTGCAGACAAAGAGGATTAAACAACCTCGGGTACCACATAGGGATGCCGGTATTTTCGGGTCAGCAGGAGGTTGGCTTCCTGGTTGTCGATAAACTCCTCAAATTCGCCATTGAATTCCAGGGTCTCCCCCACCCGGTAAGCGATGTTCCCCAGGTGCGGCAGACAGGAGGACATATGCCCTTCCAGGATGTCGCAAGTCTGATCCGAACGATTGCCCGATCGCAGGGCTGCAATAAAGTTGGAGAAATGTCCGCCTCCGCCCGGAGCGGCCCGGAAGCTTTTATCCCCGCCAACGGCTGCGTCTCCGGTCTCCATGTCCGAACCGGCAAAGGGTGTCTCTTCCCTCTCCCTGTATGCTTTCCAGGTGGAGCCGTTGATTTCCATCCATCCTTCGGTACCATAGAAAAGGTTCCCGATCCTGACCCCGGAGGGAGCCTCACCATTGGTGTAGCGTCCACGGGTCTCAAATTCCAGAATCTTTCCATCTTCATATTCGTAGATGGAGGTCTGTGTATTGGGGGTCTCCTGGGAGCATTCCTTGGATGAGATTCCGAAAATACCGCCCATGGACTGCACTTTCACGGGATGCACCTTCTTCCCCATGCCCCAGCGGGCAATATCAAACTGGTGCGGACCCTGGTTCCCGGTATCCCCGTTGCCGGTGTTCCAGTGCCAGTGCCAGTTATAGTGTCCCCTCATCTCATTGTAGGGACGGTAACTTGCCGGTCCGAGCCAGATATCATAATTCAGGGTCTCGGGCGGATCGCTGTCGGGTGATATCCCAAAGGAGTCCCTGGGTTTGAAGCAGGTCCCCCGGGCCATAAATACGTCCCCTATGCCACCGCTGTGCAGAAAATTCATGGCCTGCATCACAGGCGTTATGGAACGGTTCTGGAAGCCTACCTGGACCAGGCGCCCGTATTTCCTGGCCGCCTCCACCATTTTCCTTCCTTCCCAGATATTGTGAGAACTGGGTTTTTCGATATAAACATGCTTTCCGGCCTGACAGGCCCAGACTGTACCCAGTGCGTGCCAGTGATTGGGTGTAGCCATGGCCACCGCATCAATCTCCGGATCCTCGAATACTTTCCGCAGGTCCTGCACAACTCCGGGTTTTTCGCCGTTCTGGTTTTTGGCTACTATCTCCTGAGAGGGGCTGTGGTATTGCGTGTCCACATCGCAAACGGTCTTGATCCGGATCCCTTCTCCATTCATTGCTGAAAAGCCCTCCATCAGGGCCTTTCCCCGGCCCCTCAGTCCGATCACACTCATGATGATCCGGTCGTTGGCTCCCAGGATCCTGCCATAGGATTTAGCCGACAGGGTACCCAGTCCCACCGAAACCCCTGCGGTCCCAAGGGCTGTTTTTTTAATAAATGTTCTTCTGTTTTCCATGATAGTAAAGTTGATCTTTAATATAATTAGCTGGTTGTATATCCGTCTGGATAAAATCAAAGCTCCGTAAAATGTACCACCGTCTCCGCTTCCTTTCCGGATTCAGAGCTGACTATGATCCGGGCTTCTCCCGATGTACCAGGAATATTCCGGATGACGGCAACGGCTTTCCCATAGAAAAGCGGATGGGTTTCATCCGTAAAGACATCATGCCCCATCTGGTTCCCATTGGCCACGCCCATCAGCCTGGCCGCCCCTTCCACACGGAATTTCAGCATATCCATAGCCAGGGGGCAGACATTCCCTTCTTTATCGGTCATTTCGATGGTGATGTAACAGAGATCCATCCCGTCAGCGTTCATCTGGATCCGGTCAGGGGTCAACCGGAGAGCGGATGGCTCCCCGGCAGTTTTTACAGTCGTTTCCCCGATCACCTCCCCCTGTTTGTATACCACGGCTTTCAGTTCACCAGGCTCATAGGGAACATCCAGCCATCGCAGGCGGTAGGCATCCACAATTTCAAAATAGGGATGCTCAGGGTCCTCCGGTTGCACCACATATTCAAAATTCCGGGCCACTTCCCGCGAAGTCTTCACCTGATTAGGATCGATCTTTACCCGGCGGCCCAGGCTTTTTCCGTTCAAAAAGAGCTCCGCTTCCTCTCCGTCCGTGTACAAAAATACTGGGATGGGTTCCCCTTCATGCCCCTGCCAGTTCCAGTGCGGAGCCAGGTGGATGGTATGGCTATCGTTGTTCCAAAGGCTTCGGTAGTTGTAATAGGAATCTTTGGGCAGGCCGGCCAGATCCACGATCCCGAAATAACTGCTCCGGGCACTGTAACCCTCGCGGGTGGGCTGAAAACCGCGCCGAGCCCAGGGCGCATCAATATCCAGGACCGGAGTGGGTTCTCCCAGGTAATCGAAACCGGTCCATACAAATTCCCCGGCCATAAAGGTGTCAATACGCATGTATTCAAATTCGATCTCGGGAATATCCGACCACCGGGCCGATGTAAGCATGTAGGCAGTCATCTCTCCATCATCCGTGAAATCAATCTTGCTTTTTGGAAGCAGCAGCTTGTAAGCTCCACGGGTACCAAAGGCGGATGCGGATTCGCTGTAGATCAGGGGCATATCCGGATAGGCCAGGCGGGTGCTTACATACCTCCGGGCATAGTTCCATCCCGTGGTCTCCAAGGCATCCAGGATATGCTTCCCTTCCCCGGATGCGGAAGAAATATGACATCCCATGGTTGTGGGCCGGGTCTTATCGTACATTTTGAAATATTCCACCATCCGTGCCACATGTTCCGCAGCCATTCCGTCCCTGTCCGTCAGGAGCTCTCCAATCTCATTTCCTATGGACCAGAGAAAAACAGAGGGATGGTTGCGGTCGCGACGTACAAAATTTCGCACCTCCGCTTCCGCATACCGGTCCACGAATTCAGCCGTGGTGCAGTTCACCCCGGCGGTGGGACCATATTTATCGAAAAGCTCGTTGAATACGATGAGCCCCATGCGGTCGCACAGGTCCAGTACTTCCGGGGCACAGGCATTATGACTGGTCCGGAGGGCGTTCACCCCCATTTCTTTCATGATCTCCAGCTCCCGTTCCATGGCCCTGGGAAAGAAGGCTGCACCAAGCGGGCCCTGATCGTGGTGCAGGTTCACTCCCTGAAGCTGAACCCTTCTTCCGTTCAGATGGAACCCGTCATCAGCCGTCCACTGAAAATTTCTAAGTCCGAATGTGGTTTCAGAACGCTGAAGGCTATGGCCATCCATAAGGATCTCCGCCACACAGGTGTAAAGCTCCGGATGCTCGATATCCCAGAGAACGGGATTTCCGAGGACCAGGTCGAATTCAGCCTTTTGCTCCTCCCCTTGCTTCAGCTGCAACTCTTTATCCATATTCGCCACCTCCGTGCCGGCAGGATCCAGAAGGACGACCTCCAGGCTGACCTGCTGATCTGAACCGGAGAGGTTCACGACTTCCACGCTCGGATGGATCCTGGCCTGCTGGTCGGAAATTTCCGGAGTGGTCACATACACTCCCCATACCGGAATATGAACCGGTTCCACCAGGCGCATTCCCACCTTCCGGTAGATTCCCGCACCCGGGTACCAGCGGGAGAATTGTTCCCGGGTATCGGCATGGACCACCAGCATGTTGGTGCTACCAAAATGGGCTGCATCTGTCGCATCGATCCAGAATGAATTATATC
>CAYRLP010000238.1:0-1307 GCA_964424935.1 uncultured Bacteroides sp. | reverse complement strand
GCCAGGAGCCCACCTTCTTCCCGTTCAGATAAACGACAGGATGAGCCATGACACCGTCAAACAGGAATTGCACTCTTTTTCCCAAAGCTTCTTCCGGAAGATCAAAGCTTTTCCGGTACCAGCCTTCCCCCTTCCAGGGGAGCTTCCCCGTATTTCCGTCTGATTTCAGAGGACCGAACGGACCACTGATAGCCCAGTCGTGCGGGAGATCCACGCTCTCCCAGCCTGAATCATCAAAGTCCGGGTCGATGGCTGCCTGCTGGTCACCCTTGGCAAATCTCCAGCCAAAATTGATGGAGTGATCCCAATCCGTGGAAGACACTTCCGTCGTACGCTGGGCACATGCCTGGAATGCCAGGGAGAACAGGAGGAAAACCAGGCAGGGAAAGAAACTCATTTTTTTCATTTCAGGGGAGGTTTGTTTTAATTTCTCAAGATAGCTCATTATTTCAAGCTTTACCAATTCCTTCGGAACAAGGATCACCTCCCCGAGTATTTCACATTGCATTTTGCTATATTTATCCATGTCAATGAGCACAACTCTTTCCTTCAGATCAATCGTTCTGTTCCCGGTCCTCATCTTCCTGATGGCCTGTAATTCCGGTAACCAGGTCTCCCTGAAAAACAGCCGGCCCAATATCATTTTCATACTGGCGGACGACCTGGGATGGGCCGACCTGCCTGTCTACGGGAATCCATTCAATGAAGCCCCCAGTCTCACACAAATGGCCAGGGAAGGCATCCGCTTTACCAATGCCTACGCAGCCTGCCCGGTATGCTCCCCGACCCGGGCAAGCATCATGAGCGGTCAATACCCGGCCAGGGTGGGGATCATTGATTTTATTACCGGACACTGGCGGCCCTACGAAAAGGTCATCGTACCCAGAAACCGGACCCAGTATTTACCCGAAGAGATCATTACCCTGGGAGAGATACTGCAAAAGGGCGGGTATGCAACCGGCTATTTCGGGAAATGGCACCTGGGCGACGAGGAAAGGCATCAGCCCGGGAACCAGGGATTTGATGTGGCAAATGTATACCGGGGTGGCGGGTATTTCCACTATGCCGGGCGAATGGCTCCCCCCATCCAGGTGGATCCTGGTACCGTACTGTCGGAAGCACTTACGGACCTGAGCCTTGAATTTATCCGGGAACACAGTACTTCTCCTTTTTTTCTTTTCCTGGCCCATTATGATGTGCATGTTCAGCTGGATGCCGATTCCCTGTTGATTCAGAAGTACCGGGTGAAGGAAAAGGCGGACGGATATCCCTGTAATCCGGTATATGCCGCCATGGTTGAGCAGGTG
>CAYRLP010000237.1:0-5118 GCA_964424935.1 uncultured Bacteroides sp. | reverse complement strand
GGCCATCAGCGAGAAGCCGAAGGTGAGTATGAAGATGGAGATTAGTAGCTTTTTCATCGGGTTCGTCTTTGGGTTCTACTCATAAGACGAATAAGCCCTGATCTTGTTACAGCTTTCCTGTCCCGGAATCCGGATTCTTTTGCAGGGCATCGATATTCCCTTTCAATTTTTCATAACCTGCCCGTTCCACAGCCGAATGATGAAAAAGCAGCCGGTAGGTAGGCCGGTCCAGGTTCTGCCAGTCCTCCCGGGACATTCTTATAAGCTCCGGGGCCGGCTCGAATTCAGTTTCCCGGTGGGCCAGGACCTTCTTGTTCCAGGGACAAACATCCTGACAGATATCACAACCAAAAAACCTGCCTGAAAGTTTGTCCCGAAGTGCGACAGGGATCTCTTCCCGGTTTTCGATGGTCTGGTAGGAAATGCACCATTCCGAGTCAATGGTCCGGTTATCCAGGATGGCACCGGTGGGACAGGCTTCAATGCAACGGGTGCAGCTTCCGCAGAAATCACTCTCCGGGACCTGGTTGTACTCCAGTTCCAGATTCAGGATGATCTCCCCGATAAAGACAAATGATCCGCAGGTCCGGGAAATCAGATTGGAGTTCTTTCCGATCCAGCCCAGTCCGGCCTTCCTGGCCCAGGCCCTGTCCAGAACGGGAGCGGAATCCACAAATACCCGGCCCGTGGCATCGGGAACTCTTTCCCGGATCCATGCAAACAGGCGGTGTATCTTTTCCTTCATCACCTGGTGGTAGTCTCTTCCATAGGCATATTTTGACAGGATGGGGGCCCTGGGGTCATCCTGGACCCGGTTTGTATAGTAGTTGTAGAGAAGGGAGATAACGCTTCTGGCACCCACCACCAGCTGTGTCGGATCGGTCCGTTTCTCAAAGTGATTGACCATATATCCCATGCGGGCATGACGGCCCTCCCTGAGCCAGGCCTGCAGCCGCCGGGCATCTTCGGGCAGGGACTCCGCCCTGGAAAAGCCGCAGCCGGCAAATCCCAGCTTTTTTGCTTCCTGTTTGATTTCCGACGATAAGGTCTCTATGGAGTAATTTCCCTGCACCGCTTGCCGATCCTAAAGCAGACCCAGTTCCAGTTTGGCTTCCTCCGAGAGCATAGATTTATCCCAGGGGGGATCAAATACCAGGTTGATGGTGGTCTTCTCCACCTCCTCCATGGCATTGACGGCATCTTCCACATCCATAAGCAGGATATCCACCACGGGACAGTTGGGTGCGGTAAGTGTCATATCGATCCGGGCCTCTTTCTCATCCGTATAGTCGATCTTGTAGATCAGTCCCAGGTCATAAATATTCACGGGTATCTCGGGATCGTAAACGGTTTTCAGCGCTTCAACGATTTTGCCTTCTATCTCTAAGAAATCCAGCGATTCACTCATGTTTCCTTGTATTGGTTCTCTTTCGCCTTGTACGCCATGGCATACAGGCGCATCTTTTTCACCATGGCCAAAAGTCCGTTTGAGCGGGTGGGAGAGAGGTTCTGGCGTAATCCTATTTTATCTATAAAGAATAGTTCATTCTCCAGGATCTCACCTGGGGTACGGCCGTTCATCAGTTTGACCAGCAGTGCAACAATCCCTTTCACGATCAGGGCATCGCTGTCGGCGTCAAACTGCAGCCTGCCATCCACCAGGTCGGCATGAAGCCAGACTTTCGACTGGCAGCCGTTGATAAGGTATTCAGGGGTACGGTATTCCGCATCTATAGCCGGCAGATCGTTGCCCAGTTCGATCAGGTAGTTATACCGGTCGAGCCAGTCCTCAAACACGGAAAACTCATCCACGATTTCCTGCTGCGCCTGGTTAAATTGGTTCGTTGCGCTCATGTTAAGATAGCATTTTAATGGTTTTCTGAACTCCCTCTGCCAGGATGTCCACTTCCTCTATGGTATTATAGAACACCAGAGAGGCCCGGATGGTTCCGTCGATCCCGAAGTGATCCATCACCGGCTGGGTGCAGTGGGTGCCGGTCCGGACGGCGATCCCCATTTTGTCCAGGATCATCCCGGCGTCATAGGGATGGATGTGATCCAGCAGGAAGGAAAAGACCGAGATCCGCTCTTCCGCGTTCCCGTACAGTCTCAACCCATCGATCTCCCCGAGTTTTTCAAGCATGTAGCGGGTCAGCTTCCCTTCATAGGGGCCGATGGAATCGAAGCCCACGGATTGAAGATATTCCAGGGCAGCGGACAGACCAATGGCCCCTGTATAATGGGTGGTCCCTGCTTCGAACTTAAAGGGAAGGGTGTTGTAAGTGGTCCGGTCAAAGGTAACCTGGTCCACCATGTCCCCGCCTCCCTGGTAGGGAGGTAGTTCCTCCAGGAAGGATTCCTTTCCGTAAAGGACCCCCGAACCGGTGGGTCCGAAAATCTTGTGGGAGGAGAAGACATAGAAATCGCAATCCAGTGCACGGACATCCACCCTGCCGTGTTGTACCATCTGCGCTCCGTCCAGCATCACAGGGATCTCTCTGGCATGTGCTTTCCGGATCACCTCCCTGACATTGTTAATGGTGCCTAGGGAGTTGGATGCATGGGAGATGGCCACGATCCGGGTCTTTTCTGTGAGCAGATCATCCAGGCGATCCAGGAGCAGTTCCCCGCTGTCGTTCATGGGAATGGTCCTCAGGTGGGCCCCCTTACGCTGACAAAGCATCTGCCAGGGGACGATGTTGGAATGATGATCCATCTCCGAGATCAGGATCTCATCCCCGGCAGCAACGTATCTTTCGCCAAAGGAAAAGGCCAGGGTATTGATGGAGCCTGTGGCACCACTGGTAAAGATAATCTCATGGGAGGAGGAGGCGTTTAGAAAGGAGCGGACCACTTCACGGGCCTTTTCATAGCGGTCGGTCATCTGATCGCTCAGGTAGTGGATCCCCCGGTGGATGGAACTGTTCCACTTCTCCTGCAACTCTCGGACAATGTCGATCACCACCCGGGGTTTCTGGGTCGTGGCCCCATTATCAAAATAGACAAGGGGCTTGCTGTACACCTGTTGCTGCAGAATAGGAAAATCGTTTCGGATCTTGTTTATATCCAGCCCCATGACCTCTTGGATTATTCTGCACAATGCATGGCGCAATTATTGCATCTGGAAAGTTCTCCCCGGAGACGTTTGCTCACCAGGTCGGTGATCCGTTCCTGCAGGGAGGGTTGTTTTATTTTTGAAATCACATCCCACGTAAATGCATCCATGAGCATCAGCCGGCTCTCTTCCCTGGGGATCCCCCGCGACTGAAGATAGAACATGGCATCTTCATCCAGCTGTCCCACCGTGGCTCCGTGACTGCACTTCACATCATCGGCATAAATTTCCAGCCGGGGTTTGGAATGCATCATGGCGGTGTCTGAAAGCAGAATATTGTTGTTGGTCTGGAATGCTTCGGTTTTCTGAGCATCGGGATATACATGGATCATTCCGCTGAAAGCCCCGGTTGAGTTATCGTCCAGGATGCCTTTGTAATGCTGGTTGCTGGTGCAATGTGGTTTGATATGGTCAATCACAGTAAAATTGTCCACATGTTGCATCTTGTCGATCAAAAAGAGTCCCAGCGCACTGGTCTCCGCTCCCTCCCCCTGCAGGTTGATCTGGAGGTTGTTACGCACGATCCCCCCGTGCAGGGTAATGGTGCTGTGCTCGCATTGTGAATCACGTTCCTGACTGATCCAGGTGTTGGTCACCTGGCAGGAGTTGTTATGTTCGTTCTGCAAGCGGAGCACGTTCAGATTGGCATTTTCCCCGGTAAATGCCTCGGTGACCGAATTGGTCAGGAACATATGAGGGGACAGGGTATGGTCACAGATGATCACCTGTCCCACGGCATTGCGTTCCACGACCAGGAGATTCCGGTGCTGTACCATTTGGCTCCGGTCAGAAAGCAGCAGGTTGATAATCTGGATGGGCTGTTCCATCCTGACACCTTCCGGGACATAGAGAAATACTCCATCCTGTGAGAATGCGGTATTCAGGGACACGAAGGGCTCGTTGTTCAGGGCCGCATTCTTCCCCAGATATTGTTCCACCAGAGCGGGATGTTGTGCCATGGCCTCCCGGAGGCTGCCGTAAATGATGCCGTTATCCAGCCGGGTCAGGGTTTCACCACCGGGATTATGGAAGAAACCGTTCAGTACGGTCAGTACAGTGGAATCCAGGAAGGGGACATCACAACGGAAGACATCCGCTTCATCGAAATGGATCGGTCTGGGCTGAAAGTCAAAGGAGAGTTCCCCGTCGAATACGGGTTCCAGGTGGGTATATTTGTAGCGCTCCTCCTTGCGCCGGGGGAACCCAGTTTCCTGAAAGGAGGCCAGGGCCCTGTCCCGAAGATCATTCAGGAAATCCGGGGCATCCTTCCCGATTTGCTTCCTGTTATGCTGATACAGCTCCAGGTATTTATCAATAGTCTGCATCTACTTCCTGTTTTATCCAGTCATATCCATGTTCTTCCAGCTCCTTGGCCAGCACTTTGTCGCCCGATTTGACAATGCGCCCTTTGTAAAGCACATGCACCCTGTCGGGAATGATGTATTCCAGCAAACGCTGGTAGTGGGTGATAATAATGGTGGCGTTCTCAGGTGAGCGTAGTTTATTAACCCCGTTGGCTACAATCCGCAATGCATCAATATCCAGTCCGGAATCCGTTTCATCCAGGATGGCCAGCCTGGGCTCCAGGAGCGCCATCTGGAATATCTCATTCTTCTTCTTCTCACCTCCCGAGAAGCCCTCATTCACGGACCGGTTGGTCAGGTCCGAATCAATTTCCACGATCTCTTTCTTTTCCCGCATCAGTTTCAGGAAATCACCTGCACTCATGGGATCCAGTTCCCTGTGCTTCCGCAGGGAGTTGATGGCGGTCCGCAGGAAATTTACCATGCTCACCCCGGGGATCTCCACCGGATACTGAAAGCCCAGGAACACGCCCTCGCGGGCACGATCCTCCGGACTCATTTCCGTCAAATCCCTTCCATCATACAGGATTTTCCCTTGCGTGATGTTAAAATAATCCCGTCCGGCCAGGGCGGAAGCCAGTGTACTCTTGCCCGATCCGTTGGGCCCCATGATGGCGTGGACCTCCCCTGCCTTTACGG
>CAYRLP010000236.1:0-5128 GCA_964424935.1 uncultured Bacteroides sp. | reverse complement strand
GCCTACGAGCGAATGGATCGTTATTTTCCAGCGGACCGCATTGTGATCACGGGAAATCCCGTCCGGAAAGATCTGCTCGATCTTCAGGTGAAACCACCTGAAGGCTTCAGGGAATTCGGGATCGAGCAGGGAAAAACAGTATGCCTGGTACTGGGTGGAAGCCTGGGTGCACGCACCCTGAATCAGAGTTTCCTGGAGGGAATGGATAAGCTTAACCGGGAGGATCTGATTCTGCTCTGGCAATGTGGAAGGCTTTACCAGACGGAGGTGGAAGGGCAGGTACGAACCGGCGGCCTGAAAAACATCCGGGTCCTGCCATTCATTGGAAGAATGGATCTGGCATACGGCCTGGCGGATCTTATTGTGGCCCGTGCAGGGGCGATTACCATTTCGGAACTGTGTATCGTAGGCAGGCCTGTGATCCTGGTGCCTTCCCCCAATGTGGCGGAGGACCACCAGAGGCATAATGCGGAAGCTCTGGTAGAACTTGGGGCGGCACGCATGGTACCCGATGACCGGGCCAGGGAACAACTGGTGGACCAGATGCTTGAACTGTTAGCAGACCGGGCAGAACGGGAACAATTGGCTAAGAATATTAAACAACTCGGCCGCAGGGATGCCTCGCGTCAGATTGCGGCCGAAGCAGGAAAAATACTGGCTGGACCATGATATGGACAAATCTGGATAGTGTCTATTTTATTGGAGTGGGTGGCATCGGAATGAGTGCCCTGGCCCGTTATTTCCTGAGCCAGGGTAAAGCTGTGGCAGGGTATGACCGGGTTTCCACGGCTCTGACCGATCAACTGGTCCGCGAGGGGATCCATATTCATTTTGAGGACCGTTCCCGGCTTATTCCGGCTGCCTTCAGGAATCCGGAGCGGACCCTGGTGGTCTATACACCAGCCATTCCAGAACAGCATCAGCAGCTGAATTATTTCCGAAACGGGGGATTCCGGGTGATCAAACGGGCCGTAGCTCTGGGAGAGGTTTTTAATGCCGGCAGGGGCATCGGTGTGGCCGGAACCCATGGCAAGACTTCCATCTCCACCATGCTGGCCCACATCCTGCATTCGTCGACACTGGGTTGCAATGCCTTCCTGGGCGGGATCAGTAAAAATATTTCCAGCAATCTATACCTCGATCCTGCATCAAAGGTCATCGTGGCTGAAGCGGATGAATTCGACCGTTCCTTCCTGACCCTGTTCCCTGAAATCGCCGTGCTCTCCTCCATGGATGCCGATCATCTGGATATCTACCATTCGGAAGAGAATATACGTCTGGGATTTGAATCCTATCTCGGACAGATCAGGGAAAAAGGAAAACTGATTCTTAAATCCGGACTGAATCCCAAAGTACCGGATCATGTGACGGTTTTCACCTATTCCCTGGAACGGCAGGAGGCCGATTATAAGGCGGAAAACCTGAAACAGGAAGGCCTGGGTTACCGGTTCAACGTACGCACTCCCGGTTCGTTGCTGCCGGAGATTATCATGCAGGTTCCGGGGATCCTGAACGTGGAAAATGCCCTGGCAGCAGTAGCGGTTTGTCATCAGATGGGACTGCCTTCCGAAAGCATTGCACAGGCCCTTTCGGAATATCGGGGTGTGCAGCGCAGGTTCGATTTGCAGGTTCATTCTGAGCGGAGAGTCTACATCGATGACTATGCACATCATCCCACGGAGATCAGGGCATTTCTTTCGTCGGTCCGGTCCCTGTTCCCCCGAAAGCGGATCACGGGAATCTTCCAGCCCCATCTTTTTACCAGAACCCGGGATTTTGCGGATCAGTTTGCCAGGAGCCTGGAGCTGCTGGATCAATTGATTCTGATGGAGATTTATCCGGCGCGGGAAGAACCCATCCCCGGGGTGGATTCCAGCATGATTCTGGACCGGGTGCAACTGGACGAAAAAGTGCTGATCAACCGGGAACAGCTCATGCGTGTCGTGAAGGAGCGGGATCCCGAAGTCCTGGTGACCATGGGCGCAGGGGATATTGATCAGTTTGTGGAACCCCTGAAGGAATGGTGTTTAAGAATATAATGAGAAAGATACTGAACATATTGACCTGGATAGGAATCGCCGCCTGGTTTGCGGTGATCCTGGGATTTGTCTCCGGGGAGGCTGACCAGGTACTCTGCAACCGCATAGAGGTGGTGTTGTCCGATACCATGCAAAGTAGATTCGTGACCGCCTCGGATATCAGGGAGCTGTTCCGCGAAAAGGGATTGGAGCTGCAGGGTTATCCCCTGGCCGGGATCAATACCAGGGAGCTGGAGCGTATTCTGGAGGAGAACACCTACATCAAAAATGCAGAGGTGAGCACCGATGTAAGCGGACACATGGAGATCTGGCTGGAACAGCGGGTACCGATGGTCCGGATCATGCCCGATGGCCGGGAAGGTTACTATCTGGATAGCGAAGGAATGATCCTTCCCCTCTCGGAACATTATGTACCACATATTTTTCTGGTTTCGGGCCACATCGATGCAGGCGGTGAAGGCAAAGGCGGAAAACAACTGGAGGAGATCCT
This sequence comes from uncultured Bacteroides sp., assembly GCA_964424935.1. Classification (GTDB taxonomy): domain Bacteria; phylum Bacteroidota; class Bacteroidia; order Bacteroidales. Next base: position 2,599 of record CAYRLP010000236.1, on the reverse strand, counting down.
CCGCTTCTGCAGCTATGTAACGGAACATCCATTCTGGAAGGAGCAGATTGTGCAGCTTTATGTGAACAAGCAGGGGGAATATGAACTGATTCCCCGCGTGGGAGCACATCAGATCCTGATGGGAAGCATGGAACAATGGGAGAAGAAGCTTCAAAACCTGGCGCTGCTTTATGAGCAGGGACTCTCTGTATACGGCTGGAACACCTATTCCACCATCAATTTGAAATATACCAATCAAGTTATATGTACTAAACGTTAAGACTATGGCAACAAATGAAAAGATTGTAGCTGCGGTAGATATTGGTACAACAAAGATCGTAAGCCTGGTAGGCAGGCTGAATGAACAGGGCAAACTGGAGGTCCTGGGCATCAGCCAGACCCCTTCCAAGGGTGTAAAACGTGGTGTTGTACTGAACATCGAAGAGACCGTGAATGCAATTCAGACCACTTCTTCCGAAGCCATTGCGCAATCGGGAGTCAAATTCAAAGAAGTATTTGTGGGGATTGCGGGACAGCATATCAAATCTGTGAAAAACAGGGGATATATCAACCGCGATTCCTACGACGATGAAATTACCCGGGAGGATCTGCAGAATCTGATTGACGACATGCATAAGATCCCGGTGGACGTGGGCGAGGAAATCCTGCATGTGCTGCCACAGAGTTACATTGTGGACAACGAGACCGGGGTCAAGAGCCCGGTTGGAATGTTCGGCAAGCGGCTGGAAGCCAATTTCCACATTGTTATCGGCCAGATCTCATCGGCCCGGAACATTGAGAAGTGCATCAACCGGGTCGGACTGGATGTGAAGCAGCTGGTACTGGAACCGCTGGCATCCAGTGCGGCCGTGCTTACAGAGGACGAGAAGGAGGCGGGAGTGGCACTGGTGGATATCGGAGGAGGTACCACGGATGTGGCGGTATATTACGATGATGTGATCCGTCATACAGCCGTTATTCCTTTCGGAGGAAATGTGATTACACGGGATATTAAGGAAGGCTGTGCCATCCTGCAAAGACAGGCCGAATCGCTGAAAATCCAGTTTGGTTCTGCACTGGGCGACCTGGCCCAGGAAGACAAGGTGGTCACCATTCCCGGGATCTCCGGAAGGGAGCCCAAGGAGATCAGCTTCAAAAGTCTGGCCTATATTATCCAGTCCCGCATGGAAGAAATCATCGATGCAGTCAGTTTTGAAATTGAGAATTCGGGATACATGGATAAACTCAGTGCCGGAATCGTTCTTACGGGAGGGGGCTCCATGCTGAAGCACCTGAACCAGCTGGTTAAATTTAAAACCGGCATGGATGTCCGCCTCGGTTTTCCCGGAGAGATGCTGGCCCCCGATTCATCGGACGAGATAAACCAGCCCATGTTCTCCACTTCTGTGGGGCTTTTGCTGAAAGGGTTGGAATATTATAAAGAGAAGAAGGAGGAGATGAAGGTCCAGACACCCGTGGAACAGGAAGTTCCGGAGATGGAAGAGGAGGAGCTGGTGGAGGAAAAGCGGGCCCACAAAGGCGTGAAGGGAGGAAAAATCCTGGAGAGCCTGAAGAATACACTGAGCGATATATTTGATGAGTCGGATGTAAAAATGTAGAAAATCCAAACCCATGGAAGATTTAATGAACTTTGACCTGCCCCCCGAGCGCTCCTCCATTATCAAGGTAATCGGAGTCGGGGGCGGAGGATGCAACGCGGTGAATCACATGTACCGGAAGGGAATCCAGGATGTGAATTTTGTGGTTTGCAATACGGATGCCCAGGCACTGCTGAACAGTCCCGTAGCCGTAAAATTACAGCTTGGTGATGTGTTGACGGAAGGAAAGGGAGCCGGAAGCAAGGCAGAAATAGGAAGGGAAGCGGCCATGGAAAGCATCGAGCGAATCAGGGAGGTATTGTCCAGTAACACTTCCATGGTCTTTATCACGGCCGGCATGGGCGGAGGTACCGGAACAGGTGCCGCACCGGTGATTGCAGGAATTGCGAAAGAGATGGGAATCCTGACCGTAGCCATAGTCACCATCCCTTTTCGCTTTGAAGGTCCGGAACGGATTAACCAGGCCATTGAAGGCATAAATCAGTTGAAGGATCAGGTGGACTCCCTGCTGGTGATCAATAATGAGAAGCTGCGGGAGATTTACGGGAACCTGACCGTGAGCAAGTCCTTTGAACAGGCAGATGATGTGCTGGCCATCGCTGCTAAGGGAATCGCAGAAATCATAACCGTGCACGGGTATATCAATGTGGATTTTGCTGACGTGCAGACGGTTATGAGCAACAGCGGGGTGGCCATCATGGGTTCTGCAACCGCTTCGGGTGGGGACCGGGCCAGGCAGGCCATCGAGTCGGCCCTAACCTCCCCCCTTCTCAACAACAACGATATTGAAGGGGCCCGGAGTGTACTTCTCAATATTACCTCGGGAAAGGAAGAGATCACCATGGATGAGGTAAGCGAAATCACCGACTATGTGGTCAGTGTCACTTCCAAGGATACCACACTGATCTGGGGTATCGGCAATGAAGACGCTTTGGGCAATGATATCCGCGTAACCATCATAGCCACCGGGTTCCGGATGAACAGCATCCCTGAAGTGTATG
>CAYRLP010000235.1:0-5134 GCA_964424935.1 uncultured Bacteroides sp. | reverse complement strand
ACTCTATTATGGTTCTTATGTACGGAAGACAGGCTGGGTTCATTCAACGATTCCAGACCGATAAATGCCATTCCGCATCTGGCCTCTTCCAGGAGGTCAATAAACTCCTCATCATGCAGGCAATCAAAACTGAATTGAATACCGACACTCCAGAGATCAGTTTTGGCTATCTCACGCAGCAGTGATTTTGCATATTTCATGTCCGAACCCAGATTATTATCCAGGATCATCGCCATCTTTCGCTTATGGAAGGGTAATTTTTCAGTTGCAGCCAGGTCTCTGATCACATCCCTGACGGGCCTGGTCCGGTAAGGAACAGGATTGATGGTAAGTTGGCAGAAACTGCAGCGATGATTGCAGCCCCGTGTGGCTTCAGTAATAACCGGAACCAGAAACCGGGATTCTATCAGATCATAACGCGGGGGCGGGATATTTTCCAGTGGAGGCGCAACAGGGGCACGATACACCTTGTGAAGATTATCATGGATAAGATCATGGACCACCCGGGGCCATATCTGCTCTGCTTCACCTACCACAACAGCATCCACATGAGGTATTATCTTATCAGGGAATGTGGAGGGATAGCGTCCTCCTGCAATCACCTTTTTCCCCAGGCTGCGAAATCTTGCAGCTACCTTAATGGCATGGGGACTGCAAAAATCCATGAAGCTTAGAGCAATGAAATCCGCATCAGTGGAATAGTCTATTGGTCTTATCATCTCGTGCAGGAGTTCAATCTCAACCACAGGAGGAGTGAGCCCGGCCAACAGGGCACCGGATAAAGGAGGTGCTGGCGATTGGGCATAGTAGGCTTCCTTCTCTCCCAGGTTCTGGAAGAGTACAATGATCAATAATTTTGGCTTTTTCATCTCTTCAGGTTTGTAACATGAGTTGATTGGCAATTCTGAGCATGACCTTCCTGACTACACCCGGGAAGATCCCATGGATGACAGCCAGAGCTTTTCCTCTTCCTGACATCACGATCTGCTGCCGGTGATGAATCATGGCTGAAGTGATGGATCGGGCAACTTCCCTTACAGGGGCATAGGGGCCATCGGGACGGATGGCTTTCCCTACTTTCTTTTCCTTCCTGAAAAACCCGGTTCTTGTATATCCCGGATTCACAATTAACAGGGATATCCGGTCTCTTCGCAACTCGGCCTGCAGGCTTTGGCTGAAGGTTTGCAGAGCGGCTTTGCTTGCCCCGTAAGCACTCAGATAGGGCACTCCGTGAATGGCAGCGACAGAACAGATATTAACAATCACCCCCCATCCGTTCATTTTCAGTAATGGGATTGCTTCCAGCATGCATTGAACCGCACCAAAGTAATTTACATCCATGATCCGTTTGTTGTCCTCCAGGGAGATCAGGGTAGCTTCACCGTACACTCCGATCCCGGCATTGTTAACCAGAATATCGATACACCCCAGCTGATCCCTGCAAAATGAGAATAGATCCTGGATTTCCTCCATTTTACTGAGGTCACAAGGAAAGACTAAGGGTCTCCTGATTCCTGGATGTTTATACTGGATCTGTTCTGATAATTTTTCCAGGGGGAATTTCCTCCTTGCTGACAGGATCAAGTGGGCACCCCTCTTAGCCAGTTCAAAGGAAAGTGCTTTTCCAATCCCGGAGGAGGCCCCGGTAATCAGTATCCGCTTATGTTTCAGATCTATCATCATTCAGATTTGTTCCTTTTCTGGCCTGGTATAAAGGACGACCTCAAAAAAAATGTAAAACAGGATGGTAAACAGGAGCCATTCCGGCCTGAAATGCACCGTTACGGCCAGATGCCAAAGGATAAATGCCCTTACCGTGGATAGAATTGGATAGGACGCATGGGCTTCTACCTTGTTTTTCATGAAATGTCCGCTCAATTGTCCGGAGAGTGCCACAACGGTCCCAACCGCCCAGATTAAAGAAGAATTCACATCATTAAATCCCGCCAGGAAATAACTGAACAGGATGGACAGCAGCACAAACAGATCTCCGGCCCAGACTGTGGCATTCCATCCGAATCTAACCGGAAAGGTATGATAACCTGTCATTCGGTCAGCCGTAATATCCTTCAAGTAACCCATAAGAACGAAATTGGCATAGGAAAACAGGGTCAGACCACACAGGGTCCAGAGTTTCACGTTGGTCAGAATTGTATATCCTCCCTCTGACATGGCCATAAATCCCATGACCGGGAGCAACATTACAATCCAGCCATTATAGAAGGGTCCTGCAAACCAGTAGTTTTTCTTGAAATAGGTATAGGTGGCCAACCCTATTATGGATAGAACGCACCACAGGATGTTGCAATGGTTAAGGAAAATGATTGCAGTACCGATAAGAATCAGACCGGTGAGACTCGCTGCTCCGATTTCTCTTGGAGTGACTGTTCCTTTTACAAGAGGCCGGTAAGTTGCGGAGATGGAATCGGTATCCACCTGAAAGCAGTCTGTCAGCGCCTGACCAAATCCGTATCCGAGAAAGAAGGGGATAAATGCCAACAGAAAAAGACCTGTTCCGATATGAGTTGCATCGGAAATGGCCATTCCTGTCAGCCCGGCCGCTCCCGAAACAAACAAAAGATAAGGGCGCATATGAATGAACAGGGCTCTGTAAAACCCGGGGGAGGTGAAGGAATATTTTTGTATTGTTTCCATGAGTTAGTAGGCTAAAGGTTCTTAAACAGCCAGTTTGATAGCCCTGGGAATTGTAAAAAACCTGAAGTTGCGGCCCAGCTGAATTTCACCGTCGGTTTCAAGCGCCATGACTTTGTTGGAAGAGATCTCAACCTGTCTCAGGAAATGGGTATGCTTCTTCACTGTTTCCCTGAAATTACCTTTCGAAAGATCCATAAGGGTCCTTATTATCTCCAGGCGGGATATATCTCCGGCACAATAAAAACCGAACTGGCCACTGTCCCTTGCAGGACAGCGATCATAATGAAAACCCCCTGAGATATATGGGCTTTTGGTAATACTAATGTTGGCAATTCTTATGTCATTCCAGGATCCGTTTTCTTTAATGCGTATCTCTTTGTTCTTATGTTTTAACAGCGTTTTAAGGGCTGTATAGAGTATGGTAAAATCAATGGCACGGGATTTCATGGTACGGATAATCAGGTCACCCCTGTTGAAGAGCTGATTGGCATCTGCAGTAATCCCCAGGCTTGCATTGATGATGAATGACCTCGATCGGAATTCATTATTCTTATTTATATAATGCACCTGACCGATGTCAGATAATTTGCTCTTTTCGAAATTAATCCTGCAGGGAATGCCCCGGATTTGCATGTCATAGGGTTTCAGGAAGTCATTGCTGGAACCCAGACCGATCGCTCCCAGATACAATCCGGCTAAGTGGCCGTTTGTGATCTCCATCAGTTTATTGAGAATTTGGTTGATGGAACCATCGCCTCCAGCCGAAATAATGGATGTAATCCCTTTTTCCCCAATCAGTCCTTGCAGGCATTTTTTTGTGTTGAACGGTGTTTCATAGGGGATGTAGATGGTATCTCGGGGCAGAAGGGATACCACCGTGTCCCGTATCTGTAACCATTTCTTTTTACCGGTATGGTGACAGGCTGAATAATTTATGAGCACTGCTGTTTTCATGTTTCCTGACAATTAGGCGACTTCCCGATAAACATTTCTGTTCCAGATCATTTCCACGGTTTCCACAAGTTTGTCAATATCTTCCCTTGTATGATCTGCCATTAGGCTGATTCTGAATCTTTGCTTGTTCAGCGGAACAGCAGGATACTCCACAGCATTTACAAAGATCCCGGCTTCATGAAACTGACGGGCCAGGTTTCTGATATTCACTTCCGGGGGGACTTTCAACGCAATGATGGCAGCCTGAGGCTCAGAGGCAAGTCCGAACTTCATCAGTTTTTCCGCCGCATAATTCACATTAGCCCTCAGTTTCTGTACAAGCCAGGGTTCTTTTTCCAGTACCTCAATTCCTGCCAGTACAGCAGCAATGGTTACCGGGGGCAGGGAAGCGGAAAACATATAGGAACGGGCCATTAATCTCAGGTAATTGATCACCGGCCGGGTTGCTGAAATAAATCCCCCGTTCACTGCAAAGGCCTTGCTGAAGGTACCCAGGATAATGTCCTCACCAACCGGTAGCTTAAAATGGTCATGAATTCCACCACCATCCCCCAGTACACCTGTTCCATGGGCATCATCCACCAGAAGGGTGGCATCATATACCTTGCATAAGGATGCAATTCGGTCAAGGGGGCTAATATCTCCATCCATGGAGTAGACCCCTTCCACGGCCACAAAGAGATTCACTTTATCTTTAGCATGTTCTTCAAGCAAGTTCTCAAGCTCAGCAGTATTGTTATGTTTGAATGTGTAACATCTCCCCCGGATCATTTTGACCCCATCGAAGAAAGAAGCATGACTGTATTCATCTGCCAGGATGATATCCCGGGATGTACAGAGTCCGCTTATCAGTCCCACGTTTGCGTTGTATCCGCTCGAGAAGATCAAGGTATCTTCGGTACCCTTAAGCATTGAGAGCCTTTCTTCAAGCTTTCGCATAATACTGGTGTAACCATTCAACAGCGGAGGACCGCCAATACCAATTCCATATTCCCTTATAGCAGCTGTAACCTGCTGGACAACGTGGGGATGATTGGCCAGTCCCAGGTAGTTGTTGGAACCGAACATCAACATCTTTTTAGTTTTTCCAATTGGATCCATGATACTTACTTCCCGATCGGCCTTGGAATGAACAGGTCTGAAATAGAGGTGTTGCAGGTCTCCGTTTATTCGGGTTACCAGATCATGAAGCGACTGAACCCTATCACGGAATGAGAGGCGCCTTCCCTGAATTACGATACTGGCAAGGTTGACATTCTCTCCATAAGCTGCTTGAGCAGCAGCGCTATTGCTTTGGTTTTTCATGACTGTATAAATAATGTGTGAGGTCCTCCAGATAGAGGGAAACATCTGTATAATCCCGTCCCCTGATCTCAAACAGACTGAAATCAATTTCCTTGTCAGCAGTGTTCAGGATTTTTCCGGGTGATTCGGTAATCCGACCGAGAGGATTGAAATATAGATTTAAAGCTTTGGCATGTTGAAGAAAGATGCTGTATTCAGTTTCGGGAATGGTGAATACCAA
>CAYRLP010000234.1:0-5135 GCA_964424935.1 uncultured Bacteroides sp. | reverse complement strand
TGTGGATCTGCCGGAAAATCTCATCCTGAAAGGGGTAAAAGTTTTCGTACGTATATCTGATGGACGCATGAGCGGTACGGCATACGGGACCGTTATTCTGCACGTATCTCCGGAATCATCCGTTGGCGGAACACTGGCATTGGTTCAGAATGGCGACCTGATCGAACTGGATGTGGAAAAACGCAGCCTGCATCTCCATGTGCCGGACGAAGAATTACAGAAACGCAGGGCAAACTGGGTGGCACCTGAACCTCTTGCAACAAGAGGCTATGTGAAACTGTATCTCGATCACGTGCAGCAGGCGGATATCGGTGCCGACCTGGACGTACTGGAAGGGGGTTCAGGATCCATTGTGGAAAGGGACCTCCACTGAGCATAATAACCTGACGTGTATGACTGTACTCTATCTTTTATTAAGCGTTGTTTTTATTGTCGTACTGACCGCTCGCTTAAAGGTGCATCCCTTTATTGCCCTGTTGCTGGCAGCTATTCTATACGGCCTGGCTGCAGGAATGCCTTTGACTCAGATCATTGCTTCTGTGAATGAAGGATTTGGAGGCACCCTGGGCAAAATAGGATTGATCATCGTTTTAGGGGTAATCATTGGAGCGTTTCTTGAAAATACGGGTGGTGCCTACTCCCTGGCAGAAAAAGTACTGAAACTGATTGGCAAAAAAAGGGTGCCCGCCACCATGGGGATCATCGGGTACTTTGTCTCAATCCCGGTTTTTGCAGACAGTGGATTTATCCTGCTCTCACCCCTTAGCAAAAGCTTATCTAAAAAAGCAGGAATAAGCCTGGCGGGTTCTGCCATTGCGCTGTCACTGGGACTAACGGCCACACATACCCTGGTCCCCCCGACGCCCGGCCCTATCGCAGCAGCAGGAATACTGGATGCAGACCTGGGCCTGGTCATGCTGATCGCGCTTCCCGTGAGTGCCGTGGCACTCCTTACCGCACTCATTTTTGCCACCAGATACGCAGCAAAAACCTATATCGATCCGAATCCTGAAGTAACCGCATCCGAAATAGAAACAAAACTGAAGACTGCCCCGGGGGCCATGAAATCCACCCTTCCGATACTGGTACCTATCATCCTTATTATTTTAAGATCCGTTTCTCTGACGTACCAGCAACGTATACCTGCTGGAGTATTTAATATTATTAACTTCCTGGGGGAGCCTTTCATCGCCTTACTGATGGGAATGTTCCTGGCCCTTCTTCTACCTAAAAAATTGGACAAGGAGATGTTTTCAACAACAGGATGGGTGGGAAAGGCAGTGAAAGATGCAGCTTCCATCATCCTGATCACAGGTGCCGGAGGGATTTTCGGACAGGTATTACAGGATTCCGATATTGCTGATCTTCTTGGAAATACGCTGGCAAATGTCCATATGAGCATCTGGCTGCCCTTTCTGCTGGCCGCTGCGATCAAATCGGCACAGGGGTCCTCCACGGTAGCCATTATTACGGCAGCCTCCATCATGATGCCTATGATGGAAAGCCTGGGATTTTCAGGCGAATTGCAAAAGGCGTTGGTGGTCCTCTCAATCGGTGCAGGATCGTCCGTTGTTTCTCATGCCAACGATAGTTTTTTCTGGGTCGTAACGCAGTTATCCGGCATGGATGTAAAAACGGGTTACAGGTTACAGACCCTGGGCACACTGGTTCTGGGAGCCACCGCGGCGATCACCCTGTATGTAATATATTTATTTGCAGTATAAATCAGTAAAACACTTGGTCCGGAATGAAAATCTACAGAGTAAAAAGAGGCATTGTCGTTGAATCAAAGGAATCATTTTTCTTCATTGCAACACAAGACTGGGATGGTTTTATCAATGATGATCAGCTGGCTTCCAATCTGGAAAGATCCATTGCTCTACAGGCTCCGATTACAGACGGTAAGGAGATTATTGCGAATGAGTTACTGGCCCCCATTCAGAATCAGGAGGTGTGGGCAAGCGGCGTCACCTATATCAACAGCAAACTTGGCAGGCAGGAAGAAGCCAGCGACGCCGGTGGTGGAGATTTTTACGCTAGAGTTTACGAGGCTGTCCGACCTGAACTTTTTTTTAAAGCCACGGCACACCGCACGGTAGCTTCAGGCGGTAAGGTGAGGATCCGAAAAGATTCTACCTGGGATGTTCCTGAACCCGAGTTAACCCTGGTAATTACATCCAGCGGAAAAATAGTCGGATATACCATCGGCAACGATATGAGTTCGAGAAGTATTGAAGGAGAGAATCCTCTGTACCTTCCGCAGGCTAAGACATATGATGCATGCGCAGGTCTTGGTCCGTGCATACTGGTCACAGAAGATAAACTGCCCGGAAGCACAAAGATAACCATGAATATTTCCAGGAACGACAAGGTGGTCTTTTCCGGTGCGACCACCCTGGGCAAAATGAAACGGGATCCAGAGGAACTTGTTTCCTTCCTGTACAGGGAATGTTCATTTCCTTATGGCAGCCTGTTGATGACAGGAACAGGCATCGTACCCACTTCTGAATTCACATTAAAAAGTGGCGACAAAATTGGTATTAGCATTGAATCCATTGGAACATTAATAAACATTGTAGAATAGCATTATGGGTATCCACGGGAAGAATTTCATAGGAAATAAATTGCTTGCAGAAAGCAGGGTGACATTTCAGGCCGTCAATCCCTCAAACGGAAAAGAGCTTGAAGGTTTATTTTATGAGGCAACGCCCGGGGAAGTCGCCGGGGCCGCACAGCTGGCCGGCAAGGCGTTTTCAGTCTACAGAAACAAGACCGGAAAGGAAAAAGCATTGTTTCTGGAAACCATTGCCGACGAAATATTAAATCTTGGTGATGCATTAATCGCCCGCTGTTGTGCCGAAACCGGATTACCGGAAGGCAGAATAACAAGTGAGCGGGGCCGGACAATGGGGCAGCTCAAGCTGTTTGCACAGGTTGTCAGGGAAGGTTCATGGGTGGATGCACGGATCGAGAACGCCATACCCGACAGGGAACCGGTCCCAAAGCCGGATATCCGGAGCATGCTGAAGGCACTCGGGCCGGTCGGGATTTTCGGGGCCAGTAATTTTCCCCTGGCATTTTCGGTAGCGGGCGGCGACACAGCCTCTGCCCTGGCAGCAGGATGTCCGGTCGTGGTAAAGGCACATCCCGCACATCCGGGCACCTGCGAACTGGTTGCCGGTGCGATCATGAAGGCGGCTACCAAATGTAGCATGCCCGAAGGCGTATTCTCCATGGTCCACGGTAAATCCACAGAGGTGGGTATGGCCATTGTAAACCATCCCCTGATAAAGGCTATTGCTTTTACCGGGTCCTATAAGGGAGGCAAGGCTCTGTACGATGCGGCCGCCCGGCGACCTGAACCCATACCTGTGTATGCAGAAATGGGAAGTGTAAATCCGGTCTTCATTTTGAGTGAATCCATGGTCCAAAAATATGAAGAGATTGCCGCTGGTTTTGTAGGATCCGTTACTTTGGGCACCGGGCAGTTTTGTACGAACCCGGGGGTGCTGATCCACGAAAAGTCCGAGGCTGCGGATAAATTTAAACACGTGGTCAAGGAACATATTGAAAAGCTGGATGCCTCCACCATGCTTACCCGAGACATACACATTGCCTATAAGAAAGGGTTGTCCAGACTTGAATCACAACAGGGGGTGCAGGTGCTGGCCAGGGGGAAGGACGATGGGAACGGAATCAAGGGCACTCCGGAAATCGTAAGTGTTGATTCCGGGACCTTCCTGAACAACAAAGCCTTGCAGGAAGAGGTATTTGGGCCCTCCTCGGTACATGTGGAGGCGAAGACAAAGGATGAATTCGTGGAGATTGTGAAGAACATGGATGGACATTTAACTACAAGTCTGTTTGCCACCGAAGAAGATTTAAAAAACAACTCCGAACTGATTTCCATTCTGGAACAAAAAGTGGGAAGACTCATCGTGAACGGCTTCCCGACAGGAGTCGAAGTATGCCATGCCATGGTGCACGGGGGACCGTTTCCAGCGACCACGGACAGCAGAACCACCTCGGTGGGCACACGTGCCATCCTGAGATTTGCACGGCCTGTTTCTTACCAGGGATTCCCGGATCTGATGCTGCCGGACGAATTAAAAAACAGCAATCCCTTACATATCTGGCGAATGGTGGACGGAGAAAGGAAAACCTGATACAATCTAGTTTTTTATAAGGTATTCAGCCAATCCTGTTCGAGTGTTTCCAGAGAAAAACCATACGTGGTAACAAACTGGTCCAGGATCACCTGAAGGGTATCATCGTAATCCAGGGAGCTGTATACTTCTTTGAATTCTTCGAGCCCGTAGGTTTCAATCAGATATGCAGTGAACATACCTGCCTGCGTATAAGCAATCCTTTCTTCTTCCTGCTCTATATTATCCCAGAACGATTGACTTTCCAGGATATCTTCAAGTGAATAAAGTTTACCCTCAGAATTAAGTTGTTTAACAATATCCAGCCAGGGTTCTCCAATTACCGCCCTGTTCCATCGTGATACCCAATCATCATTATAGGGATCATATTCGTGGGCAACCGCCATTCCCTCCATAAAAAAAGATGGCGGATAGCTTCCATCTGTCCACCAGTAAGCCAGAATATGCATACACTCGTGATTGTGCCAAGTAAACATGGTAGCAAAGGCTACATTCTCGGAAAATGCCCACCCGCCGGCAGGCGAAGGCAATGCCTCTCCCATCTCTTCGTACGATCTGAATTTATAAAACTCTATCTTTTTGGGTAATGTAACTCCCAGGTATTCCATGCCCCACCTGGCATATGCTTCACAACGGTCGAATTCAACGCTATCACCGGCAGCATAGTAGAAAATATAGCTTTCAGTTTCATAGCTTTCAGTTAAGCGTGCGGCTACTTCAGGATCAATCAAATCAGGAAGTGGATATTTAAAGAACGGTTCGGGCTCTTCCTTTACCTTGGAGCAGGATGTCAACAGGATAGCTGTGAGTCCTATCAGAACTGTACACCTGATCCCGCTAACCTTTGAAATCCCCTGCGATAAAACTTTAAAGTCTGAATGCTTCATCTTAAAATGTATAATCGATTGAGATGTATGAGGGGGCAACTGCAGAGACAATCCCGTAGCCACCATCTACATTCGTCGATAC
>CAYRLP010000233.1:0-5146 GCA_964424935.1 uncultured Bacteroides sp. | reverse complement strand
GGCCACCTCTTTACCCAGCTGGTCCCGGATCAGGGTGGCAAAATGAACGAGGTTCCTGTCCAGCAGGGGGACCATCTTCCTGTCAGCCCCCTTTTGCGGAGCGTATACGGCCGAAGCCCCCTGTGTTCCGGTCAGCGGATTATCCACATCACATGCAACTGCGATCCGGGTATCCTTCAGGCGTTCATCCAGTCCCTCCATGTGGATCCGTTCCACTTCGCCCAGGGCGCCTCCCCCAAGTACCTGCAGCCATCCGGACTTCCCGGAGAACCGGACTCCCAGCGCACGGGCCATTCCGGCTCCCCCGTCATTGGTGGCACTACCCCCGATACCAAGCAGGATGTTTGTCACGCCCCGGTCCAGGGCATCCCCGATCAGCTGACCGGTCCCGTAAGTGGTGGTAACCCAGGGATCCCGTTCCTCTTTCTTCAGGAGTTCCAGGCCGGAAGCGGCGGCCATTTCAATCACCGCGGTTTTTCCGTCCCCGGTAAGACCGTAACCGGAAGCGACTTCACGCATGAGGGGATCCATCACTGTCCGTTCAACCCGTTTCCCTCCGGTGGCATCCACAATGGAATCCACGGTACCCTCCCCGCCATCAGCCATGGGAAGCAGGGTACAAACGGCATCCGGCCAGATTTGACGGATCCCGCGTTCAAGTGCAGCAGCCACCCCGCGGGCATTCAGGCAATCCTTGAAGGAATCAGGTGCGATCAGAATATTCATCCCTGCCACAAAATTATCGGAAATTTTAGATATTTTAAACCCACAAAATACACTTTGATGTCTGTCGGAATCCTGGCTCTTTTCGCCTTCATTCCCATCGTGGTTATCTTTCTTCTTATGGTGGGATTCCGCTGGCCGGCCACCAGGGCCATGCCGGTGGCCTTTATCCTAACCCTGCTCCTGGCCCTTTTTCTCTGGGAAATGCCGGCCAACTGGATTCTGGCTTCCACCTTGAACGGGGTGGTGATTGCCTTTAAGATCCTCTTTATCATCTTTGGCGCCCTATTGCTCCTTTTCACCATGCGTGAAAGCGGGGCCATCGAAGCCATTAACCGGGGATTTACCAATATATCCACAGATAAAAGGGTACAGGCCATTATCATTGCCTGGCTCTTCGGGGGATTTATCGAGGGATCGGCCGGTTTCGGAACACCGGCAGCCCTGGCAGCTCCCCTGCTGCTCTCCCTGGGATTTCCTGCCCTGGCAGCAGTGATGGTAGCCCTGATCGCCAATGTAACCCCTGTATCATTCGGATCGGTGGGAACCCCGACCCTCCTGGGGATCCAACCCTCACTGGATATCCCGTCAGTACATGAATATATTGCTGCAGCAGGAATGGACCTTCCGGGTTATATCCAGCAGGTAGGGGTCTGGACCGCCCTTCAGCATGCCCTGCCGGGACTGTTGCTGCCCCTGATCATGGTGGCCATGATGACCCGTTTCTTCGGGGAAAAAAGAAGTTTCCGTGAGGGATTGGCCATATGGCCTTATGCCCTCTTTGCAGGATTCTGCTTCGTGGGGCCCTATGTGCTGGTGGCCCTGCTGCTGGGTCCTGAATTTCCGACCCTTCTGGGTGGGCTCATTGGTCTGGCCATACTGATCCCCGCCACACAGGCAGGATTCCTGGTACCGAAAAGCAGCTGGAATTTTCCTGAACGATCGACCTGGGAGCAGAACTGGAGCGGCACCATCACGATGGAACGATCCGGTGATTCCAGGATTTCAATCGTTAAAGCATGGATGCCCTATGTGATGATCGGGCTTCTGCTGGTGCTGACCCGGGTCCGGACGCTGCCTGTCTATGACTGGATCAAATCGGCCGATATCCCCTATACCGGTCTTTTTGGAACCTCGGTCAGCGGGACCATTGATCCCCTCTATAACCCGGGAATCTTACCATTTATCCTTGTGGCCCTGCTCTGTATTCCCCTGTTCCGGATGAAGGGCCGGCAGGTGGGTGCGGCCTGGTCGGAATCGGTGCGGAGGATAAAAAATCCCATGATAGCCTTGCTTTTTGCGGTCCCCATGGTCAGGATCATGATGCAGTCGGGAAACAATCCGGAAGAAATTATGGGGATGCCCATCGCCATGGCCACTGCCATGACAAACACCTTCCAGGGATCCTGGCCGCTGGTGGATGCTTTTGTGGGTGCCCTGGGATCCTTTATGGCGGGTTCCAATACGGTATCGAACATGCTGTTCTCTGTCTTCCAGTTCTCCATTGCCGATCAGCTTGGCATGTCCACCATCCTGATCGTGAGCCTCCAGAATATCGGAGGAGCCATGGGAAACATGATCTGTGTGCACAATGTGATCGCGGCCTGTGCCACGGTGGGACTGGTGGGGGTGGAAGGGCTGCTCATAAGGAGGAACCTGCTTCCCATGGCGCTGGTGGGACTGATCGTGGGCGCGATCGGCCTGATCCTGGTTTACACCATTGGAAATGGAATTATTTAGTTCTCATTTTTCAGCACAAAATTATGCAGATTGAACTGGCCTATGGAAAGGGGCGGCTGAAAGCGAAGATTCCCGATCATGTTCACACCGAGGTGGTGGAACCCCGTTATGTGAAGGGTTTACCTGACCAGTTATCAGCAGTAAAGGAGGTTCTGGCCAATCCTATTCATCATCCTCCCCTTTCAAAATCGGTCCGCAAAGGGCAAAAGGTGGCCATTGTCTTCAGCGATATTACACGTGCCACACCCTATCCTGTAATCCTTCCTCCCCTGCTTCAGGCTCTGGGCCATATTCCCGACCATCAGATCACTTTTTTCTGTGCTACCGGGACCCACCGTCCGGCCACTGCCGAAGAGTTGGTCACCATCCTTGGCAAAGAAGTGACAGAACGGTTCAGGATCGTGCAGAACAATGCTTCTGACCCGGGGCAACAGAAATTTGTTGGCACCACCACTTCCGGTAAGCGCATTATGCTCAATAAGGAGATCCTGGATAATGACCTGAGGATACTTACGGGATTTATCGAACCTCATTTCTTTGCAGGTTTCTCAGGCGGGGGAAAAGCTTTGATGCCGGGGATGGCATCCCTGGAGACAGTGCGGCAAAATCACGCCATCAGGAACCTGCATCATCCCAATGCCCGCTGGGGTAATACATCCGGCAACCCACTCTGGGAGGAAGTTATGGAAGCAGCCGCCATGGCATCCCCCCTCTTTCTGCTGAATGTTACCCTGAACAGGGACAAAGAGATCACCGGGGTCTTCGCCGGGGAACTTAGGGAGGCTCATAAACAGGGTTGTGCCTTTGCCAGGGAGACCGCCATGGTTCCTTTGAAGGAGGCTTTCGATATCGTGATCACCAGCAATTCCGGCTATCCGCTCGATCTGAATATATACCAGTCCGTGAAGGGGATGAGTGCTGCAGAAAGGGTGGTAAAAGAAGGTGGAAGCATCATCATGGCCGCCGAATGCTGGGACGGGATCCCGGGCGGGAGCGACTACGAAGCCATCCTGAAATCAGTGGAGAGGGTGGAGTCGCTGTTGGGATACATCAGGGAGCATGAAGCAGATTTGCAGGACACCTGGCAGATTTACTTCCAGGCCATGATCCAGATGAAGGCCGATGTATACCTCTACAGCAAACTGGATCCCGAGACCGTAAAAAGCGCTCATCTTGAACCGATCGGCGAGCTCAACAATCTGATATCGGAACTGGTGAAGAAATATGGTCCGGAAACCCGGATCTGCGTCCTGCCCGAAGGCCCGCACACAATTCCCTACCTGACATAACAGTCATTATAAACAGAATAGACAGATTTTATAAACCTTATAATAACATGCCATGAAAAAAACAAGCAATAATTTTTGCTTAGCAAAAGAATCAGAATGGACGGAGATGTTTGAAGGTGTCTCCAGGAAGATCCTTGGCTATGACGAACAGATCATGATGGTCAAGGTCAAATTTGAAGCGGGAACGGTCGTTGCGCCGCATAAACACTTCCATACCCAGACCAGTTACTGTGCCAAAGGGAAGTTTGAATTCAGGGTGGGCGATGAGCGGAAGATCATCTCTTACGGGGACGGGGTTTACATTCCTTCGAACGTGCTTCATGGAGCGGAATGCCTGGAAGAAGGGGTGATTGTCGATGTATTCACTCCTGCCCGGGAGGACTTTCTTGAAGGGTAAAGATTTGCTAAGTTTGCGACCGTAAAGGTCATGAACAATCCATATTCATCCCATCCCCAGTTACCACAACTCCTGGCTTCGCTTGAAGCCGGAGACCAGAAGATCCACTACCTGGAAGGGCTGTCAGGATCCTCCCGTTCTGCACTGATCCATGCCTGCGTGAGCGAGTTGAAGGGGCCCCACCTCTTTTTGTTCCAGGACAAGGAGGAAGCGGCATATTTCTATACCGATCTGGTCACCCTGGACGGTTCACCCGACCGCACCCTGTTCTTCCCCTCCTCCTACAGGCGATCCGTACAGTACCAGCAGACTGATGAGGCCAATATCATTACCCGTACCCAAACCCTGCGGCGTTTGTCCGAACGCCGGGTTGCCAGTTTCATAGTTTCCTATGCGGAGGCACTGGTGGAATCGGTGCTGACCAGGCAGCAGCTGGGGAAGGCCACACTGGAGATCCGGCAGGGAGAGAAGATCGGGATGAGCTTCCTGGAAGAAGTGCTTCAAACCTATGATTTTCAACTGGTTGATTTTGTGTATGAACCAGGGCAATATGCCATCCGCGGGGGGATTGCCGATATCTTTTCCTATTCTTCCACGCACCCCTGCCGTCTGGATTTTTTTGGCGACGAGGTGGAATCCATACGTATCTTCGATACGGATACCCAGCGTTCCCTGGAAAGGGTGAATAAAGCAGCCATCATCCCCAATATCCAGTGGGAGACCGAAAGGGGCGAAAAACGCATTTCCTTCCTGGAGTATATTCCGACAGGTACCCTCATCTGGGTGGATCATCCGGGGGTTGTGACGGACCACATAGAAACCCTGTACCACAGGACCGACCTGGTTCCGGGGGAGGACCGGGAAGCCGACAAGGCCAGGTTCCTGATCACCGGCGAAAAGATCCGCCGGCAGCTGGAGCAATTCCCCCGGGTGATATTCGGGATTGCGGCCCGGGACCCGGGGCAGAAGACCTGGCATTTCAATACCTCGCCCCAGC
>CAYRLP010000232.1:0-5184 GCA_964424935.1 uncultured Bacteroides sp. | reverse complement strand
AGCCCGTAGAACCTGTCATACCTTCTCATGCTGTAATTGTAACCCAGCTGTGTCCGGAATTCCAGGTCGCTGATGATTCTGTAACTGAGCCCTCCGTTTATATTCAGGCCATATCGGTACTGTTTCCGGTAATCATCCTCTGTCAGCGTAACCGGATCGGTCAGCTGGCTGGCCTGGTAGTAATCATCCTCATCGAAAATAAAGTCAGGATCGCCAGTGATATCCGCAAGACCGTTTGTGGGTCTGTAAATCACTGCATGTCGCAATTTATTTACACTGGAGGAACCGGGATCCGAAGTGCCCCCTCCACTTACATTTACATTGGAGAGCCGTGAATTGAACTGGATGGACAGCCGTTCGGTAGCCTGGTTCTCAAACTTGAAATTTAGATTGTTACGCACGAATCCGGATTCGAGCATAATCCCTGTATCGTTGTTCCGCGTAACACTCAGGCTATAGTTCGATTTTTCACTGCCACCGGTGATGTTCAGGTTATGGTATATGGTGGGAGCAAGCCTTCCGAAAACCTCTTCCTGCCAGTTGGTCCCCTTCTGATCCGCATAGAGGCTGTCCAACTGGTCCCATTCACCGTAGTACCGGGCAAAAGCATTCCTGTCCTGAAATACAGCCCGGGTCCTTTCATACTGGTATAACACGTATTCATAGGGATCCAGCACTTCCAGTTTGGAGGCCAGTTTTTTCACGCCATAATAGAAGTTATAGGTAACATTAGTCCGGCCAGCCCTCCCGCTTTTCGTTGTAACGATCACTACACCATTGGCGCCACGGGCACCGTAAATAGCAGTAGAAGAAGCATCTTTCAGTACATCGATGGATGCAATGTCCGAAGGGGGAATATCGCTTATGGAAGAGGCAGGGAATCCGTCCACGATGTAGAGGGGTGAATTATCCTGGGTAATGGATCCGCCTCCGCGTACCCTGATCTTAACCTGGGCATCCGGAGAACCCTCCGAGGTGGTCACCTGTACTCCGGCCAGGCGTCCGGTAATGGCAGCAGCAGTGGATGCCACCGGAATATCCTTCAGCTGGCTGGCACTCACCGATGCCACCGAGCCGGTCAGATCTTTTTTCTTCATGGTCCCATAACCTATGACCACCACTTCATCCAGTGCGGTGGATTCCTCCGCAAGGGTAACGTTGACCTCTCTTTGATTTCCGACTGTGATCTCCTGATTTGCATAACCGATGTAAGAGAAGAGCAATACTGCATCTGCACCGGACACATTGATTTCGTAATTCCCATCCTGGTCAGTGATTGTCCCGTTGGTAGTTCCTTTTTCAAACACGTTCACACCCAGTAACGGGAGTCCGGTTTCATCGGTCACCTTCCCGTTTACCTGCTGTGCGGATGCATTCTGCATTCCCAGGACCCCAGCGGCAAGGATCCATGACAGAAAAATTAATTTTCGTTGCATGTTATTCATTCTCAGTAAGTTTGACTCAAATTCTGTCCGAGAACTCAACGGTCCAGTTCAAGGGCTGCCAGGATGAAAGGCGCCACCCCTTTTGGATCGTTATCCACCTGTTTCTCGGTGGTATAATATTCATAACTGCCGTCCCTGTATGGATCGCCTCCGAGTCCGCATCCTCCCACAATACTGGTCATGGTGAGTCTCCCTTCCTCATCCTCGTGAATGAAATGCTCCAATAGCCCATCGAAACTTTCTTCTGCGACGTTGCGAAATCTCTGTTCCAGGTAGCCCTTCCCGGCAGCTTTGGCAAAAGCATAAACAAACATGGCACTGGCAGAGGCTTCCAGGTAATTCCCCTGCCTGTCACCCTGGTCCAGAACCTGGTACCAGAGTTTTGAATCTTCGTCCCGTACACGCAACAGGGCTTCTGAGGTGGTCTCAAGGATCTCAAGGATCCTTTTCCTTCCGGGATGATCACCCGGAATAAAATCCAGCACATCCACCAGGGCCATCATGTACCATCCCATGGCCCTCCCCCAGAAAATCCGGGAAAGGCCTGTTTCCGGATTGCACCAGCGCTGACTCCTGCTTTCATCCCATGCGTGGTATAACAATCCCGTTCTTTCATCGTGGGTCCTGTCATAAAGCTGAATCAACTGGAAAACAGCTTCATCCATCCAGGTTTCATTATCGAATTCCCTGGCATACTGTGCCATAAATGGAGAGGCCATGTAACTTCCGTCCAGCCACATCTGCCATGGATAAACCTGTTTGTGCCAGAAACCGCCGGAATGTGTCCTTGGCTGTTCTTCCAGCTGGTGGATGATCTGTTCCAGTGCAATCCTGTATCGCTCCTCCCCGGTCCTTTTATAAAGCGTGATCAGGTTCTTTGCCGGGTTCACGTAATCCAGGTTGTACTTTTTCAGTTCGTAATGGAGAATGGAGCCATCCTGCTGGATAAAATAATCCATAAACTGTTCCATATACAGCGAATATTTCTGGTCAATATGGCCCAACCTGTCCATTGCCATTGCAAGCATAGCGATGTCATACTGCCACTTAATCTTCTCCGCGTTATTGTATCTGAGCAGCCCCTCATTGCGGGCCATCACGGAGCCGGCCATTCTTACCGACCATGGTTCTCCGGGAACATTTCCACCTGTACCCCGACCGGATGAGAAAGAACAAGAGGGAAGCAGCATAGACAGCAACGCAGGATACAGCGCCACTATCCGGATAGATCTGCCCGCCATTCTGATCCAGGTCCCCATATTTTAGGATTATGGTATTACGAACTTAAAGTATCTTTTCATGTTCCCGGGGTGTCAAATCTTCAGAATAAGGGTGTCAAATCATTTTATGTAGTAAATTGTACAGAAAAAGGGATTCCGTGAGGAAGTGGATCATTATCTGGCTTCTTATTCCGTTACCGGTACTGCGGGGACAGGATTATGAAATTGAGCGCTTCGAATTGCTGAACACAGAAGACGGTCTATCCCATAATTCGGTAATGAGCATGTACTGTGATTCCAGAGGTTTTATCTGGATCGGTACCATGGATGGCCTGAACCGGTTCAACGGTTATAATATTGACGTGTTCAAGTCAAACAAGGAGGACCTTTATTCGCTCAACAACAACCGTATCACTTCCATCTGGGAGGACATGCATGGTTTTATCTGGCTGAAGACCCACGACGGGTATATGCACTATTTCGATCCCTCCACAGAAAGGTTCTATACCTATCCCAGATACCGGGAGTCTGACGAGGAGAAAACCAGTTCCATACAGTGTTTCAGCCAGCTGGGACGCAATGAGATCTGGCTGGGATCCAGCTCATCCGGAGCCTACAGGCTTTGTTATGTGGAGGACAGTGTCTACTGTGTGGAACAGTTCAGATCAAGAGGGACCAATCCCATTACCAACAACAGTGTCACTTTTATCTGCGAGGACCAGCTGCAAAACGTCTGGGTGGGTACCGACCAGGGACTGAACAGGTTTAAGCGGGACCCTGAAGGAAGAGTCGAAAATGTGCCCGAACATTTCCTGGTGGAACATGCCTTCACTGCTGCAGCCAATACATCATCCTATCTCTGGCTGGGAACAAAGGACCAGGGAATCATCCGGTATCAGCCCATTACCCGGAAGTTCAGCCCGTTAATCCTGGAACCCGGGAACAGCAATCTGGAAATTACCGCACTTCATCTCACAGATGATGAAAGTTATATGGTGGCCGGAACCAGGGGCTATGGTGTCTATTTTTTTAACCGTTCCAACGGAAAGATCAACCGGTACGAGCTGTCCGGTGAGAGGGTGAAAGATATTTTCGAGGACAGCTATGGTGATGTATGGATCACAACAGATGCGTTCGGGGTGACCCTGATTCGCCCCGACCAGCAGACATCCTTTTCTTTTATGCTGACGACCCCGGAAACACAGCACCTGATCGATGCTGAACGAACCTTTTTCTTTGAGGACAGCAACCATATATTATGGATAGGCACCCATGGTGGCGGTGTTGCGCGCTTCGACCGGGAGCGTAATCAATTTGAGTTTTACAGGAACGATCCTCAGGATCCGTCATCCATAAGCTCAAATTTTGTGTATTGCATCATCGAGGATCAATCCGGCCTGCTTTGGGTGGGGACCGGTCAGTTCAATGGCGGTATGAACATGGCGATCCCGGTGAACTCCACATTCCGGCATATTCAACCTGTCAAGCAATTCAATGATTTTGCTGAGAATGTGATCCGGAGTATCCTCGAGGACAGTCAGCACCATATCTGGCTAGCCAATAAAGCGGGAGAAATAATTATTCTTGACCGTGAGCTGGATCTTCTGAAAATCATTAAGGATCTCCCGCTGGAGGAAGAAGTTAAGCCGGGGGTGAATGTTTATTCAATGATTCAGGATCGTGCAGGTTACCTCTGGCTGGGGTCCAAGGGCGGGGGTATAGCCGTAAGTACCAGGCCCCTTTCACAGTTCAACGGGAATTTCAGTGACCTCAGTTTTAACCTGTACACACAGGAAAACACCGGCCCCGAAGGACTGAGCAGCAATATGGTTTATTCTATCCTGGAGGATGTAAACGGGATCATCTGGATCGGTACTTACGGTGGAGGCATCAACAGGGTGGAGCAGAGGTCGGCCCATGAACTGGTCTGTACACATTTCACAGAGTCCAATTCAAACCTGAAGAGTTCCTTTGTACGGCACATATTCCAGGACAGCAGGGGACGTCTCTGGTTTGCCACGACTTTCGGGATCCACCTGCTGGATCCCCCGGTAAACGGGGACTCTGCCATATTCCGTTCATTCATCTATGATCCCTACGACCCTTCCAGCATTAGTTACAATGATATCATACATATATTTGAGGATTCCGACAACAATCTCTGGTTCGGTACCTTTGGCGGAGGATTGAACAAGCTTACCCATCTGGATCCGGAATCCGCCACTTTTTCAGTACTTGATGATGAGAGCGGCCTGATAAATGATGCCGTCTTCGGTATACTGCAGGATACGCTGGGTTATATCTGGGCCAGTACGGAAAACGGTGTTTCCAGGATCGCTCCTCTGACCCTTCGTACGGACAATTATAACAATAATAACGGGCTGCAGAACAGTAATTTTAGTGAAAATACCTGCCTTCTTACCACCGGAGGGGAGATGATATTCGGAAATACGGAAGGGATCCTGGTCATTTCACCCGGGGAGATAAAGAGGGAGAATTTCGTCCCGCCTGTAGTCTTT
>CAYRLP010000231.1:0-5185 GCA_964424935.1 uncultured Bacteroides sp. | reverse complement strand
GAGTTCCCTGAACCGGTAATCGGGGTTGCCATCGAACCTAAGACCCAGGCCGACATCGATAAACTCGGAATAGCCCTGAACAAACTGGCAGAGGAGGATCCAACCTTCCAGATTCGCAGCAATGTGGAAACCGGACAGACCACCATCAACGGGATGGGGGAGCTGCACCTGGAGATCCTGCTGGACCGCCTGAAACGCGAATTCAAGGTCGAGTGCAATGTGGGGACCCCGCAGGTTAACTACAAGGAAGCACTGACCAGCGAGGTGAAGCACCGGGAAGTATTTAAGAAGCAGACCGGGGGCAAGGGTAAATATGCGGATATCGAAGTGGTTATCGGTCCGGCCAATGATCATCAGAAGGGGCTCGAGTTCAAGGATGAAGTCAGAGGGGGCAACATCCCCAGGGAATTCATTCCTTCGGTGGAGAAAGGATTTAACAATGCCATGTTCAACGGCCCCCTGGCAGGATTCCCTGTGGAAGGACTGAAGGTGCGGCTGATCGACGGCTCGTTCCATTCGGTGGATTCGGATCAGCTTTCATTCGAGATCTGTGCACGGCAGGCATTTAAACATGCCGCATCAAAAGCGCATCCGGTCATGCTGGAACCGATCATGTCCGTGGAAGTGGTTACCCCCGAAGAGTATATGGGAGATGTGATCTCCGATCTGAACAAGAGGCGCGGACAGGTGGAAGGCATGGACTCCAAGGCAGGAGCCCGGGTCATCAAGGCCAAAGTCCCCCTGGCCGAACAGTTCGGCTACGTGACGGTTCTCAGGACCCTCACTTCGGGAAGGGCGAGCTCCACCATGGAATTCAGCCATTACGAGCAAATGCCCCCTAACCTCTCCAGGGAGATACTGGAAAAAGTAACAGGAAAAAGTTAATAATAAGATATATAATGAGTCAGAAGATTAGAATCAAATTGAAGTCCTACGATCACAACCTGGTTGACAAATCAGCCGAGAAGATTGTAAAGACAGTGAAGTCCACCGGTGCTGTGGTCAGCGGACCCGTTCCACTGCCTACCCATAAGCGGGTATACACGGTGTTAAGGTCTCCCTTTGTGAACAAAAAGTCCAGGGAGCAGTTCCAGCTTAGCTCTTTCAAACGCTTGCTGGATATTTACAGTTCCACGCCCAAGACCATCGATGCACTCATGAAGTTGGAATTGCCCAGTGGAGTAGAAGTTGAAATCAAAGTCTAACTCAGGTAAAAACAGAATACGATGCCAGGACTAATTGGGAAGAAAATTGGAATGACATCCATTTTCGACAAAGACGGAAAGAACATCCCCTGTACAGTAATTCAGGCGGGTCCCTGCACGGTTACACAGGTGAAAACGGTTGAGACCGACGGGTATGCTGCAGTTCAGCTGGCCTTTGATGACAAGAAGGAAAAGCGGTCCACCAAAGCTGAAAAGGGACATTTTACCAAAGCCAATGCCACCCCCAAGAAAAAAGTAATTGAACTTAAGGGGTTTGTTAAACACTGGAAACCGGGTGATGTCATCACCGTGGATTATTTCAACGATGACACCTGGCTTGATGTATCCGGTATGTCCAAGGGGAAAGGTTTTCAGGGCGTTGTGAAACGTCATAATTTCCGTGGTGTGAACGATGCCACCCACGGTCAGCACAACCGGAACCGTGCTCCCGGCTCACTGGGAGCCTCCTCCTATCCATCCCGGGTATTCAAGGGCATGCGTATGGCAGGCCAGACCGGAAATAAAAAGGTAAAGATCCTCAACCTGCGGGTGATGAAGATTGTACCGGAAAACAATCTGCTGATTCTCAAAGGATCTGTTCCAGGATCAAATGGTTCATATGTAATTATTGAGAAGTAATGGAATTAGAGGTATTGAAAATAACCGGCGAAAGCACGGGCAAGAAGGTAAAACTGAACAAGGCAATCTTTGGAATAGAGCCCAACGATCATGCCATTTACCTGGATGTGAAGCAGCTCATGAACAACAAGCGCCAGGGCACCCATAAGACCAAGGAACGTAGTGAGATCCAGGGCAGCCGGAAGAAGATCAAGCGCCAGAAGGGAACTGGTACCGCACGTTTCGGGGATATCAAAAACCCGATCTTCCGCGGGGGCGGACGTACTTTCGGTCCCAGGCCCAGGACCTATGGAGGGAAACTCAACCGCAAGGTGAAGGATCTTGCCCGCCGCTCGGCACTTGCTTACAAAGTACAGAACAAGCAACTGATGGTGGTGGAGGACTTCACCATGGAAGCACCCAAAACCAGTGAGTTTGCGACCATTCAGAAAAATCTGAAACTGGACGACAAAAAGTCCCTGTTCGTCATAAATGAACAAAATAAAAATGTATATTTGTCGTCGCGAAATTTACAGAATTCTAAAGTTATAACTCTCTCAGAATTAAACACATATGAAATCATGAATGCTTCAGCACTCTGTTTCGTAGAGAGTTCACTTGACCTTCTGCAAAAGAATGCTTAAACGAAAGGAGTCATGAATATATTAATTAAACCCATCGTAACCGAGAAGATGACCGCCCAGGGGGAGGACTTCAACCGGTATGGTTTTGTCGTATCCAAAGATGCCAACAAGCTCCAGATCAGGCAGGCCGTAGAGGAACTTTACGATGTGAAGGTGGCGGAAGTGCGTACCATGCGGTACGCCGGGAAACGCAAGCAGCGGTACACCAAGAGCGGGATATCCGTTGGGAAAACCGCCTCCTATAAAAAAGCAGTGGTTACCCTGGCTGAAGGTGAAGTAATTGATTTTTACAGCAACATATAAGGAATTATGGCAATTAAGAAATATAAACCCACCACCCCGGGCCAGCGATTCAAGGAGATTTCCAACAGCGAGGATCTTACGCCGGGGGCTAAGCCGGAGAAGTCTCTGATGAGGCCCATGAAGAAAAGCGGTGGTCGTAACAATTCCGGGAAGATGACCATGAGGTACATGGGCGGGGGTCATAAGAGAAGGTATCGTCTGATCGACTTTAAAAGGGACAAAGACAATATTGAGGCTACCGTAAAGAGCATCGAATACGATCCCAACCGCTCCGCCCGCATTGCGCTGGTGGTCTATGCCGACGGGGAAAAACGCTATATACTGGCCCCCGAGAAACTGGAAGTGGGACAGAAGATCATGTCCGGCGAGAAGGTCGCTCCGGAACTGGGAAATACCCTTGCCCTGGCCAATATTCCCCTGGGAACCGATATACACAATATTGAGCTGAAGCCCGGAAAAGGGGGAATGCTTGCCCGCAGTGCCGGTGCATACGGAACCCTTACCTCGCGGGATGGGAAGTATGCCATCATCAAGCTCCCTTCCGGGGAATCCAGGATGGTACTGACCACCTGCCGTGCCACCGTCGGG
Organism: uncultured Bacteroides sp.; assembly: GCA_964424935.1. Classification (GTDB taxonomy): domain Bacteria; phylum Bacteroidota; class Bacteroidia; order Bacteroidales. The sequence continues at coordinate 1,827 of CAYRLP010000231.1, read as the reverse complement.
ATCACCTCCAACAGTGATCACGGACTTGAGAAATCCGGGAAAGCGGGTCGTTCACGCTGGAAAGGGCGGCGTCCCCGCGTGCGTGGTGTGGCCATGAACCCGGTGGATCACCCAATGGGTGGTGGAGAAGGCCGTGCTTCGGGCGGACACCCCCGGTCCAGGTCCGGAATGCCTGCCAAAGGGTACAAAACCCGTGCGAATAGGAAGTATTCTGACAGATACATTGTTGAAAAGAGAAAATCAAAAAAATAGATAAAGCATGAGCCGTTCACTGAAAAAAGGACCTTTTATCGATTTCAAGCTGGAGAAGCGTGTACTGGAGATGAACGACTCCGGGAAGAAATCCGTGATCAAGACCTGGTCGAGGAGGTCGATGATCTCTCCCGATTTTGTGGGCCATACCATTGCCGTTCACAACGGGAACAAGTTTATCCCGGTTTATATCACGGAGAACATGGTGGGACACAAACTTGGTGAGTTTGCACCAACCCGCATGTTCAGGGGACACGGTGGAAAACAGCGATAATATTAAATGCCATTAGAAATGGGTGCAAGAAAAAGAAACAGAGCGAATCAGATGAAAGAGGAGAGGCAGAACAGGTATTATGCCGTACTGCGCAACTGTCCGACCTCCCCCCGCAAAATGCGGCTGGTAACCGATATGATCAAAGGTGTTGAGGTGAACCGGGCACTGGATATGTTGAAATACTCCCCCAAAGAGGCTTCCCGTCAGGTGGAAAAACTTCTGCTGTCGGCCATTGCCAACTGGCAGACCAAGAACGAGGGAGAGCGGATCGAGGACAACAACCTGGTTGTTAAGGAGGCCAAGGTGGATGTTTCCAGGACTCTGAAAAGGATCCAGCCTGCACCTCAGGGAAGGGCTCACCGGATCCGCAAACGTTCAAACCATGTGACCATAGCCATTGACAGCATGGATGAGGCCGCACAGGAAGAAGTATTACAGGAACAAGAAAATCAAGCATAGATGGGACAAAAAGTAAATCCGATAGGTAATCGTCTGGGAATCATCAAAGGGTGGGATTCCAACTGGTACGGAGGTAAGGATTATTCGACCAAACTGGTGGAGGATAACAGAATCCGGGAGTACCTGAATGCCCGTCTGGCCAAGGCCAGCATTTCCAAGATTATCATTGAGCGTACACTGAAATTGATAACGGTTACCGTAAATACCGCCCGTCCGGGGATCATCATCGGAAAAGGCGGCCAGGAAGTGGACAAGCTGAAGGAAGAATTGAAGAACATCACCAAGAAAGAGGTTCAGATCAACATCTTCGAAGTCAAGCGTCCCGAACTGGATGCCACCATCGTTGCCAACAATATTGCCCGCCAGGTGGAGGGAAAAATCTCCTACCGGAGAGCCATTAAGATGGCGATTGCCTCTACCATGCGGATGGGTGCCGACGGCATCAAGGTGCTGATCAGCGGCCGCCTGGGTGGAGCTGAAATGGCCCGGACCGAGTCCTACAAGGACGGCCGGATCCCGCTTCATACCCTTCGTGCCGATATCGACTACGCCCTGGCCGAGGCACATACCAAAGTGGGTGTGATCGGGATCAAGGTCTGGATCTGCAACGGGGAGATTTTCGGGAAGCGCGACCTGAGCCCCAACATCGGAGTCGGCAATGTGAAGCCCAAATCGGGAGGAAGGGTTCCGAGAAAAGAGAGGGGAGAACGCAGAAGCTGAGCAGGGAAACCATAAGATAACTTAGAACACAGGAAAATACTATACCATGTTACAACCGAAGAAAACCAAATACAGAAGAATGCAGAAGGGGCGGATGTATGGAAATGCCCAGCGGGGAAGGC
>CAYRLP010000230.1:488-5199 GCA_964424935.1 uncultured Bacteroides sp. | reverse complement strand
CACCAGCTGGCCATCGCAGAAAGTACCACCAGTCAGCGCGAGGAACTGAAAGTGGATATGGCGGTATGCAAGCAGATCATGACCGTAGAACAGGCTCAGGCCTTTGCACTGCAACGATATACATCCGCCCGGGAGGCCACAGCCTTTATCGGGCATCTGATGAGCGCCTATGGCTTCCTGCCTTCCTGTGCCGGCGAATCGGAAACCCTGGTCCTTGGTGATACCGGGGAGGTCTGGATCATTGAGATTTTCAGTGTGGGCTCGGACTGGGATCCCGAAAGCGGCGAGTCCGGTGCCATCTGGGTGGCACAGCGAATGCCTGACGACCATGCCCTGGTGGTGGCCAACTGGAGCATCATCAAGGAGGTGGATGAGACGGATAAGGAGAATTTCATGTTCTCACCCAACTACAAACAGTTCGCTGTTTCCAAAGGTTGGTATCATCCCGAAGGAACCAGGCCATTTATCCTCCAGGAGGTGTATGCCCCGGTTCTCCGGGAATGGGCTACAAGCCGTTTGTGGCTCTTTTACAGCACCTATGCACCTAATTATGTGGACTGGCCCAAACGGCAACTGGAAGACGGACACATGATGGGTTACAACCAGTATATTCAGTACGTGGAACCGGTCTCCCTTTATCCCACCTCGGTCAGGCCGGAACGGAAGATATCCATCCGGGATGTGATGGCTTTCCAGCGTTCCACCTTCGAGGGAACCATTTATGATATGACCGAGGACTACGACTGGTATGTTCCCGACGGAAAAGGGGGAATGAAAAAGAGTCCCCTGGCCACTCCCTTCCCCAGCAGGGACATGCGGGAACTGCTGGATATCAACAACCGCAGGATGGTGGCCCGGCCCCAGGGATATTACGGGATGATTGCCCAGCTCAGGGACTGGCTACCAGATCCCATCGGAGGCATCTACTGGGTCTTCCTGGACAATGCCTACACCAGTCCCTACGTCCCCATCTACGCCGGGACACAGGAAACAGCCGAATGCTACAAGAACTTCGATCCCACCCGCTACAGCAACAAATCGGCCTGCTGGGCCATCGATTTCGTGGATAATCTGCTTTACCTGAAATGGCAGGAAGCGGTGAAAGACCTCTGGGAAGTCCGGGATCCATACGAGGAACAGCTCTTTTCAGAGCGGGATCGCATCGACGAGGAAGCACTTGCCCTGTATAATAAGAATCCGGATAAAGCAATGGAATTCCTCACCGCGTACACCAGGCAAAAAATGGACACTGTCCTGGAAATGTACAACGGTCTGCATGACACCCTGATTGTAAAATACAGCAACAGCAGATAGTCCATGCAAAAAAACCTGTAACGTTTGGTGCGCTGAATCGTCTTCAGGATGGACAAGTTGATTAAAATCATACTTTGCCACAATTGTGGCACTTCCATAGAACGGGATCTCTTCTACCGTTCCTGCAGCAACTGTTTTGCCTGCACCGGTTGCGAGATCTACATCTGTCCGGAATGCGCCACCGAGATCATTGTGAAACCAAAAAATAACATAAGTGACCCTGACAAACCTGATCCGGATCCTCAAACGTGATCCCGTTTCTTTGATTACCAATATCACCGGCCTTTCCCTGGGTCTTGCTGCCTCCATCCTGCTCACCGTTTTTATACAGTTTGAACTGAGTTTCGACCGTCATTTCACCCATGCGGACCGGATCTTTCGGTTGAACTCCATATGGATCAGCCAGGGAGGGACCATGGAAACGGCCATCAATCTTCGCCAGGCTTACACAGAGATTCCCGGTAATGTTGCCGGAATTGAATCTGGCGTCCAGCTGTACCGGGGATTCAGTGTGGAGGTCACGGAAGGTGAAAACAGGCACAAGGAGCTGGAACTGCTTTATTCGGATCCGGACTTCTTTAAGATCTTTGACCTGAAAATGGTGACCGGAGATCCTGAAACTGCCCTTTCCGAACCCAACACAGTCGTGCTGACTGAAAAGACGGCTCAGCGGATTTTCGGACAGCTGGATGTGGTGGGACGCACCCTGAGCATGGACCAGGTTCTCTATACGGTATCCGGGGTTGTAAGAAACATCCCCCCAAACACACATTTCCGCTTTGACATGCTGATGCCCATGGAAGCCGTATCCTATCTGGATGGGCTGGGCGGTCTCGAATTTTTTACCTATTACCTGTTTGAAAGGGGAGTGGAGGCCGGACCGGTTGTGGAGACCATACGTCAGGAGAACTCCCGGATCCTTGCGAACCGGTTTTCGAATTTTGAAGGCTCCACCTTTGATTCAAGACTCGAGCCCCTTAAACGGCTGCACCTGCACACCGCTGTGACGTGGGACCTGACTACGCCCGGGAGTATGAAGACCATCTTCATCATGCTTGTCATCACAATTGCAATTATGGGCCTGGCGCTTTCAAACTTTATCAACCTTTATATCCTGAACGGGGCAAAACGCTCCAGGGAGATCGGAATCCGCAAGGTAACCGGGGCTAGCCGGAAAAGCATGATCAGACAGTTCTACCTTGAAACAACCACCGTGGTCACCCTTGCATTTGTAGTGGGTGTCATCCTTTCCGAGCTGCTGCTGCCCACATTTGCCAGCACCATGCAAAGGGACTCGTTCAAAGAAGTCACCGCCACCCCGGCACTCTATCTGATACTGGCAGCCATCTACCTGTTTACCATTCTGCTCTCCGGGTTCTACCCTGCCCTTCTGCTGAGCCGTGAAGCCCCGGTGCCGCTCATCCGCGGAAGTGTGAATCCTGCAGGTGATAAAAGGATCCTGCTCAGGGCAGTAAGTGTGGTGCAGATTTGCATCGCTGTGTGCCTGCTTACGGTCCTTTTGGGAATCAACACCCAGATCCGCTTCCTGAAAAATCATCCGCTGGGCTACAATCCCGAAAACATCATTTTGATTTCCAACCTGAACGAGAAGCTTACGGGGAACTATCCTTCCATTCGAGATAACCTGTTGAACCTGAACGGAATTGAAGAGGTTGGCGCATCCGGCCATACCATCGGCGCCGGGAACAGCGGACAGTCCATCCGGATGTACCGGGATGAACCCAACCAGGACAAGGGCATCAATGAGTACCGCATCATGCCCGGAATATGTCATCTCTACCAGTTTAAACTGGTGGCGGGGAGGTTCCTGGATCCCGAACGGGCTCCGGACCGCAGTGGGGTGATCCTGAATGAAGAAGCAACAAACCTGCTCGGGAAAGAACCGGAGGAACTGATCGGCGAATCCGTGGTTATGTTCAGCGATCCCATGGAGGTAATCGGGGTGGTGGAGGATTTTAACTACCAGTCTGCCGCCAGAAGGATTGGTCCCCTGGCCATTACCGCCTATTCTGACAGAATCAGGAACATCGCCGTGCGGATCACCCCTGGAACGGATCCTCAGGAAATCCTGGGCGCCATTGACGAAACCATCCGTGAGTTCGACCCTGACTACGTAATGGTACACCGGTTTGCCACTGATATTATTGAAGGATACTATGTGGGGGAAAAGCGGCTTCAGAAGATCCTGCTTTCCGGATCACTCCTTTCCGTACTGATTGTGCTGTTGGGGATCTTTGCCCTGGTCTCCCATAATATGGTTGCCCGTACCAAGGAGATCGGGATACGCAAGGTAATGGGCGGTTCCACCTCAGAAATGATGATCCTGATCTATACCTCCACCCTTAAATGGACGGTAATGGGCTCTGTTCTGGCTATCCCCCTTTCTTACTTCTATCTGAGAGCCTGGCTGAATGATTTTGCAGTCCGGATCCCGGTTTACTGGTGGATCTTTCTGTGCAGTATCCTGGTGGTGACCCTCTTCCAGACCCTGCTTACCCTGGGGGAGACCCATCGGACGGCCCGCAGGAATCCCGTAGAGGCCCTGCGGTACGAATAAGGCTGTCCGAGGGAAATCACAAATTTAGGTGTATCTTAGGCGCCTTATAACCCCTCCTTATGCAAGCATACCTGGGAGAGATCGCTGCCCTGTTGACCGCCCTTTGCTGGACCGTGACCGCCATGTCGTTTGAATCCGCGGGAAAGCGGGTTGGAGCACTCTCCCTGAATCTGATCCGGCTCCTGATCGGTCTGGTATTCCTGGCCATTTACAATGCCATTCTCCATGACGGATTCCTACCGGTTGCAAGTGGTTACCAGTGGTTCTGGCTGACCCTGTCAGGAGTGGTCGGCTTTGTGCTGGGTGATCTTTTCCTGTTCCGGGCTTTTATCCTCATCGGTGCGCGTATTTCCATGCTGATTATGGCGCTGGTCCCCCCCATCACGGCGCTGATCGGATGGATCACCCTGGGTGAGATCCTGTCCGGAATGGAGTTTCTGGGCATGGGGGTCACTCTGCTCGGTATTTTTCTGGTCCTTGCCAGAAAACGGGATCCTGTGAAGGAGAAACCTGGCAACAGGCTCCGTATGGGGCCACTGATGCTTGGTAGCCTGCTGGCCCTCGGGGGTGCTGTAGGACAGGCGGCCGGACTGGTACTGAGCAAGAAAGGGATGCAGGACATGGATGCTTTTGAAGCCACACAGATCCGGATCATGGCAGGGGTCGTGGGGTTCATCCTGGTCATCACCTTCTTCAAGAGATGGAAGCATTTCTTTCGGGCGCTCACCGATCTGAAGGCCATGAAATTCATAACCCTCGGTTCCTTTTTTGGGCCCTTCCTTGGTGTCAGCTTCTCACTGTTGGCCGTTCAGCATACGG
>CAYRLP010000230.1:0-478 GCA_964424935.1 uncultured Bacteroides sp. | reverse complement strand
TCGTTGCAGCCACCCTGATGGCCCTCACCCCGGTCCTGATCATTCCTCCTGCCATGCTTTTCAACAAGGAACGTATTCATGTCATGGAGATTCTTGGTGCCCTCATTTCCATTTCCGGAGTGGCCCTTTTCTTTCTGTAAAGAGAAGATGTTTGCCCCGATCCACTGGGATCAGGAGAGAAAGTCGTCCCTTGGAGATTTTTCCCGTGTGTGGATCCGTTGTTTGTGCTCCGTCCACATATGCAGGAGGTTTGAAATAAGAATGACCATGGAGGCCACACCCGACAGGGCCAAGACATAGACCAGGACCACCCCGAAGGGAACCAGGTAATAGAACACCAAAATTATGAGGGTTACCCACACCCCTGCACACCAGGGACAGGTGATAATGGAGCTCAGGGTTCCGATCAGATAAAGATCTTCCCTTCTTTTCAGTACATCACGAAAATACTTGAAGATTTTTTCAAAAACCAGGATCC
>CAYRLP010000229.1:0-5225 GCA_964424935.1 uncultured Bacteroides sp. | reverse complement strand
AATATGGAAACAGCCTTACCTGGATTTCCTGGGATCAGTTTCTTCGGATGGTAACCTGCTTTCTTACGTATACTGGGGGGAGGGAGATGTAGCCGTTTATAATCTGAATACCGGTGAGGAAAACGTTTTGATTTATGAGGCTGATCTGGAGGGAAACCCCCAAGGTTTCGCACAATCCCCGAAAATCTCTAAAGATGGCAGGCAGATAGCCTATTACTGGTGGAAACCCAACCATACATTCGACTTACGACTCACCGATGTCAAGAATCCCTCTTCCCGTTGCCTGTATAAAGAGGAAGGAGTTGAAGTATATCCTTCAACATGGCTCTCGGATCAGGAGATTATTGTTATCCGTCAGAACCGAAATTCAGAAACAACATCGATCTCTGTATTTGATGCTGTTGATGGAACCTACCGGGATTTGAAATCATTTAAAGGAAGAAAATGGTTCCAGATAGCCGCTTCCCCAGATGAAAAATATATTGCATACGATTTAGCCGCCAATAACGAAAGTGGAAATTCTGATATATTTCTGTTGCCAGTGGGTGGAGGAAGTGAAATCCCACTCATTAATCATCCATCCAACGACAAAATGCTTGGTTGGGATCCTGACTACAAAGCATTTCTTTTTATCAGTGACCGGTCAGGCGCCTGGGATCTGTGGGCACTCCCCCTGGATGAAGGAAAACCCATTGGATCGGCGAAAAGAATCTATTCCAATATCGGGGAGGTTGAGCCAATGGGTTTCACGGAATCAGGGGACCTTTACTTTGGCTTTTCCAAGCGCTACTTTGGTTCTTCCCTTCTGCCATTTAATTCTGAAACAGGGGAGATCCGGGAAGAATCCGACAAAACCATAGAAGGATCGAATTTCCTGTTGCAATGGTCCCCCGATGGAAATTACCTGTCCTATATCAAAGAGGAAAGCAATTCTCCGTGGCAACTCATCATCAGGGACTTAAAATCTGGCGAAGAACGTGAATTCGCTCATAATCTGGTGCCAGGTTTTTATTGCTGGTCCCCTGATGGGAAGTCGATCCTGATTTCTGGACGCGAAATGAACAAAGTGAATACGGAGGGATACGAGGGGGCTATTTTCTTATTGGATATCAGTACTGGAAAGATGGATGAAATTCTCAGTTTATCTGAATATAAATTCATTCCATCTGATGATGATGCTCCGCCCCTTTCCACACTTGCATGGGCTCCGGATGGCCAAAGTTTTTATATGCTCTTTTTTAGAGACAGATTGATAAAATATAATCTGAGTACGGGTGAAGATGAAGTAATCTATAAACACTCTCATTTTGAGGAATATGTATTATCCATCTCTCCTGATGGGAAGAACATTTTGCTTGGAACGCAGGATGAGGGAGAAAAAAGCCGGTTATTTACTATACCTGTTGAAGGTGGGGATGAAGTGGAATTATGCAAGGCCCAGGAAATAAATAGTTTTGTAGCTGCTTATTGGTCCCCGGATGGAAAGTATGTATATTTTATGGAAAGGCCGGAAGGAACTACTTTCTGGCGCATTCCAGCAAACGGGGGAAAGCCAGAGAAGGTCAAGCAATGGGACGACTGGGTTGACGTATATTACATCCATCCTGATATGAAACAGATAGCAATCTCACAACGTGTCAGAACAACCGAAGTAAGGGTGGTTGAGAACCTGGAAAGTGAACTGGCCAAAGTATTTAACGAATAAGATTGACTGATAATATGAAACGCAGGCCGATCCCTTTCACAAGGCTATCTGTTGTATTCATTCTTGCAATGGTATTGTCCGGGGGCGTCCTGTCCTACTTCAGCATCAACAACATCTCAAATCTGAAAGAACTCACCGAGAAAAGGATCCTGGAGGAACAGCAGGAACTTGCGGCCCGTTTTTTACAGACTTTGCAGGAACAGTTGGAGCAGCTGGGCTCCGGCCTTGTAAATCCTGTTGATCAGGAAAATACCTGGAGAAAAACCCTGATCCAGTTTGCGGAGGACCATGAATACATTATACAACCGTTTTTTATCAGAAATGGCAGTCGTTTCATAGTTCCTAATTTTACTGGAATTTCCGATGAAACATCAAGGGGGAATATTTCACCTCGTTTCGAGGAATTATTCCTGTTGGGCGAAGGAGCGGAATTTGCAGGAAGCGATCCGACAGGAGCCAGTAAATACTATCAATCCTGTCTGAATCTTTCCAACGGAGCGTCCGATTCGGTGATAGCCCTTAATGCATTGGGCAGGGTTTCGATAAAATCAGGACGTATGGATGATGCCATCGCTTACTATGGCCTGATTCTCCGGAATTACTTTTATCTGACCGACAGGAATGGATTTCCCTATGCCTATTATGCGCTTCTCAACCTGGTCAATCATACAGACACCGCTCATTTGGATCAGATCAAGGCGTTGATTTGGTTCAGCCTGGAAAAAATGGAGGATGGACAGATCCCCCTGAATTTCCAGTCCAAAGAATTACTGGATCTTCTGGCAGGCTGGTCCCTGGAAAGCATGACAACCGATTCTATCTTATTTATACAAATAGATCACTCTATTATCCGATTGGATGCAAAGGTGCAGTTCATCAACCAATTTGGCGACGAACTTAAAGAGCTTATACAAGAAAAGAATAACAGGAATCACCAGGAAAATCAACATGATTTCAGTGTCCAGAACGTCACTTCCGCAAATGATTCGCTATTCTATATTTTCGTTCAGACACCCCCGTATACTTCCGGATATCTTATGGATCGTAATGTGTTGTTTGCTTCCATTGCAAATGCGGACCTGCAGAAGGATATGGAATTCGGATACACCTTGGAGTTTCCAGTGGAAATCAATTCAAGTACGACTTTAAATAATCCAATCTATTCCGTTCAATTAAATCCTTTTTTCCCGGAACAAACTTTATTAATATCACTTATAAATGAAGATCTGATTACAGATCTTGTGAAACGGAGAGGCTGGATATATGGGGTGGCAACCTTTCTGCTCCTTATTGCCATGATGCTTGGTATCATACTAACATTAAGAGATATTACCAGGGAAAAACGTCTGGCCACTTTAAGATCGGACTTCATCTCAAATGTGACCCATGAGCTGAAAACTCCCCTGACTTCCATTCGCATGTATGCCGAATCCCTTATAATGAAAAGGATCAAAACTGAAGCAGGGAGGAAAAAATATTTATCGGTAGTCATCAATGAAAGCGAACGGCTGAAAAGAATGATAAACAATATCCTGGAATTTTCGAAAATGGAGAAAGCACGCCAGGAAGTCCATCCGGTTGATACCAGTTTATCAGATATATTCCTTGCTTCCATCCAGGACATGAACTATTGGCTGGAAGAAAAGAAACTGCAGATGGTCAACGAAATTACCCCTCAAATTCATGCCGGCATCGATCCCGAAAAGTTCCGGCAGGTCTTTACCAATCTGTTGAGCAATGCCATTAAGTATTCTACCGGTCCAGGAAAGATTTTCGTGCGACTTTATAAAAATGAAGGTCACATCATCTCTGAAGTGGAGGATCAGGGGATCGGTATCCCACAGGATCAGTTCATAAAGATATTTGAAGAATTTTATAGGGTTGAGCAGGAGGGATCCGCAGAGGTTACGGGGACAGGGCTCGGGCTGACCGTAGTAAAAGAGATTGTGGAGGCACACGGGGGTAAAATAAAGGTTGAAAGTAAGATTGGACAAGGAAGCAATTTTTCGGTAATTTTATATCAGTGATACACGGATGAGTACCATTCTTATCATAGAGGATGACATCAGTATTCTCAGAGGACTGAAAGACAACCTGGAATACGAAGGTTATCAGGTTCTGACAGAGACCAATGGCAGGAAGGGTCTGGAGAGTGCTATTCATAAACAGGTTGGTTTGGTACTGCTCGACCTGATGCTTCCCGGATTAAACGGTTACGAGATCTGCAGGAAAATCAAACAGCAAAAACCTTCCCTGCCTGTTATTATGCTTACTGCCCGGGGTTCAGAATTGGATAAGGTATCCGGACTGGATACCGGAGCAGATGACTATGTTACCAAACCATTCAGTCTACCCGAATTGCTGGCCAGAATCCGGGCTGTTCTGAGAAGGACCAGCCGTGAAACCGAAGTTCCGGAACAATTTTCCTTTGGAAAAATCAAGCTTGATTTTAGCAGGCTTCAGGCCCGCGTAGATGGGAAAGAGGTTTCGTTGTCAGCCAGGGAATTTGCTATTCTGGAATATTTCATCAGGCACGAGGGAGAAGCGGTGCACCGGCACGATCTTTTGAATGAAGTCTGGGGTTATGAAGCCATGCCTACTACCCGGACCGTCGATAATTTTATCCTTGATCTAAGAAAAAAATTGGAAGCAGATCCTTCCAAACCGAAACACCTGCTAAGTGTTAGAGGGATTGGATATCGTTTTCAGTCTTTAAAACAGTAGTGTATATCCCATCAAGGGAGAGCAGGCCACTTTCACTCCCTTCAGCAATGCTGTGAATGATGTGATGCATCCACCAACTCCCTGTATTTATAGACGATTTTTTTGAAATCCTGCCAGGTATCCCTTTTCAAGTCAGGATTTCTTAACAGTGCCGAGGGGTGGAACACGGGCATGGCCAGACGCCCGTTCCAATCCATCCAGGTACCACGCAACCGGGTGATCCGTTTGTCGTCACCCGCCAGACCTTTCAAAGCAGTAGCTCCCAGGAAAATCATGATGCTGGGATCAATCTGTTCGATCTGCCTGTACAGCCAGGGCAAACAGGCTCTCCGTTCCTGGGGCTTTGGGGGTCTGTTTCCGGGCGGCCTGCATTTGACTATGTTGCTGATGTAAAGGTGTTCCTCCCGTGTAAACCCGCAGGCAGCAAATATCTTATCCAGCAACTGTCCCGAAGTCCCGATAAACGGACGGCCACCCAGATCCTCCTCCCTCCCGGGGGCTTCTCCAATCACCAGGATCCGGGCATCCGGATTTCCCTCTCCGAATATGACATGGTTCCGGGTGGCTGCCAGCCCACACTTCCGGCATTTAAGAACCTCCTGCTTCAGTTCCTCCATATTCAAAATTACATTTTCACAGCCAGCTCAGCAATCCTCAGCAGGTCAAATCGATGCGCCTGTGAAAAAATATTCTCAGTGGGTCAAATCAATGCGCAGGGTGCATAAAAAAACCGTCTCAAAAGAAGTTGAGACGGTTCATTCTGGCTCCCCAGGTAGGACTTGAACCTACGACCTAC
>CAYRLP010000228.1:0-5228 GCA_964424935.1 uncultured Bacteroides sp. | reverse complement strand
ATATTCAGCTGGGCATCCGAAGGCCCCAGCTTTCCGTAAAGGGCTGTGCGGTAAAGGGAACTGACGCTGATGGCATCCCGGAACCCGGAAAAGGCCGGGTTGATGGTGGTCCAGGTCAGGTGGTAGTTACTCACCGAAGGGACCAGGGTGTTCTGGGCCGTGGCGGAGACCGCGGCCAGCATTATGCATCCTATGAGCCATATTCTCTTCATGTTATTCCCTTACGACTACGACATAACCTTTATAGGTAAAATCAACGGCATCTTTGCCAAAGGTGACCACATAGTAATAGGTGCCCGAGGGAACATAATTCCCGTTTTCGGCCCGTCCGTCCCAGACTACCATCTCATCCTCTTGGAGACCGTTGTTGATCAGTCCCTCGTCCACTTCCAGCTGGTCCACGTTCCTGTTGTTTATTGTCCGTACGGTGTTTCCCAGTGAATTGAAGAAGGATATGGAGAATTCATTGGCATAGACCAATCCCTGCATGATGAAATATTCGTTGTCCATGTCCCCGTTGGGCGAGAAGCCGCTGTACGTAAGCACTTCGTTGCGGCGCACGATGACTACATCGCTGGAAGTAATACAGGTTCCTTCATCCTCCCCGTTCCTTACCGTCCAGGTAAACTCAGTCTCTCCAAAGTCCAGATCATTGACATAGGTATAGGGGTCATTCGGATCCACAAAGCTACTGCCTCCGCTTGTTTTGGTCCATGTACCCACTCCTGCGGTGGGCGGATCTGCATTCAGCTGGACCGAACTGGCCAGCCAAAGGACTATCGAGTCCCCCGCAACGGCGGGTGCCGGCTGTTCGAAGAAAGTCAGGTCCATGGAATCCAGCCCGGCACAGTCTCCTGCCTCGCTCCGGATAAAGATCCGGTATTCCCCGTAGTCATCGTGGTTATCCGGGATGATGGCCAGGTATTCGTCCTGACCGGTCCCGGGAGTGAAGTAGAGGGAACCGATCGGTTCGCTCCACCGGGTCATTGTTCCGTTGTCGGGAATGAACTGCAGGAGGGCGCTGTCATTACATACCTTGAAGCTCTCCCGGGCCACATCATCCACCAGGATCTGCGGGTCGGGTCGGCGGGCCAGGTTCACCACCACCGGACTGCCCGTGAGGTTTGCAGGTGGAGCGACACAGGCATAAGAGTCTCCTTCCGGATAGTAAAGGATCGAATCAAGCTCGTAGGTGTAGGTTGCAAAATCGGCCCCTTCGGTATCCATGATAATGCCCATGGTATCCAGGTCCATGTCCACACTCCCGGGTCCGATCCCCGTATGCACGCCGTCTTTCAGATAGACGCTCCAGAGGGGCGCGAAGTGCCCGGCGTCCAGTGTATCCATATTCAGATCCAGCTGAAGGACCGTATCCTTTTCACAGGCATCGAATCCGGCATCGGTCAGCTGCCCGCCCGGAAGCTGCATGACGGTAACCTGCATAGCATTGGAGGTGTCGCGGCAGGCACCGATCTCCACCACCCGGTCGTAGAAGTATATCAGGGTTCCCGCATCGGTGTAGGGTCCGCTCAGATACTCCTGCTGGTCCGAGCCCGGAATGTCCGTGGCATCGGCCGAGGTCTCCCCCTCCAGCCAGGTCCGCCAGGTATAGACCGGGGTGATCCCGATTTCCCCTCCGCTGGGGGCCGTCTCCCGCAGGGCCCGGCTGTCGTTAAAACAGATTGCCTGGTTGGCATCTATGGTGTTGGCGGTAATCTCCGAATGCACCGTCTGATGCACCAGGTTGGAGGTATCCACGCACTGTGCCGCCGTTCCGCTGAATACGATGCGCTGGTACCAGCGGTCCACATCCAGGACCAGCTGATTGGGGTCCGTATAATTCTGTGACTCGGCCCCTGAGGAGGGATGGGACCAGTCGCCCGACCCCGGGGTTGTTTCAGTCTGTGCCACCTCCCAGCGGAACGCCTGGGTGAGATCGACCCCTGCCACCGTGGCGCCTCCCCCGGGCAGACTGCCCGATAAGGCTTCCGGCATCTCTCCCTGGCAAAGGGCCACATCTGCGGGGGTCACCACATTGTTGGTGATGGAAGGCAGTACATTGATGACCACAGTGTTGCTGGTATCCTTGCAGACCAGTTCCTGGCCACCCGAACCGACCACTCGCTGGTACCAGGTGGTATCCCCGCTCATCACCCCGGGATTATAGTCGGTTTCAACGTTGTTGGATCCCCCGGCCGGTACCCAGATTACCGAATCCGTACTGGAGATCCAGGTATAGCTGTACTGTCCCAGGTATCCGCCCCCGGGTGAGCTGCCGGACAGCGGGGTGGGCTGGTCCTCCTGACAGACCGTCTGGGAGGCCGAAATGGTGTTGTTGGTAATGTCCGGAACGTTCAGGATCTCCACATAGGCACTGGTATCGCGGCAGGCATCGTCGTTGCCCGAAAGCACCACCCGTCGTATGTAGGTGGTCTGGCTCAGGGACGGTGACTGGTAGCTGATGCTGGTTTCACCTGGTATGAGAGATCCCATGTTTCCCGGATCTGTCGAACTGAACCACTGGTAGCGGATATCACCCTGGTCCCCGTTGGATGGGACCGGGCCGCTGATCAGGTCCGGGGCCGTATTGATGCAGATGGTATCGTTGGGAGTAATATCATTCCCGGTCAGTGTCTCCAGTACCAGGACCCGCTCTTCATTGGAGATGCTCACACAGACCCCCGCATAGGCCACCCTCCGGTAGTTGGTGGAAGTGTCCAGTCCAACTTCCTGAAAGGTGGGCTCTTCCGATACCGCCGTACGGTCGGAGTAGCTTCCTGCACCGTCCGGCTTGTGCTGCCATTTGTAGGTAAAAGTACCCCCGGTAGGCCCGCCCGAGATGGTGGCGGCCGATGTGAAAAGTTCGGGTGCATTTCCTTTACAGACTGTGTCATTGGCAGCGATCAGGTTGTTCTGGATGGCCGGATGCACGTAAACGTTGATCCGGAAGCTGGTGTCGACCAGTCCGGCCGAACTGACGATCCGCCTGTAGTAGATGGTATCGGAGAGGAGCCCCGGATCATAGTCCCTGCTAGTGGCCCCGCTGATGTCGGCCCAGTAGTTCTGGGTGCTTGAACTGTCTATCCACTGGTAGGTATAGGTACCATCCCCACCTTTTGGTTCGGAGGTGATGATCGGATCGGGATCCACATCGGAACAATAGGTTAACTCATTGGGCACCGGATTGAATACGAATCCTCTTAGTGGCGCCACCAGGTTATCCTGTTTTTTGGGCTTCCGGGGGGATTCCAGCGGACTATACGGGGGCACTGATTCGAAAACGCCATTGGTACCGGTGGAATCATAGGCCGATACGCCCGGGTGGGTATTTCCGGCCATCCAGTAGATCCCTCCGCCCCCGGCACCCCCCATGCCGGTGGTATCGCTACCTGTGGTGTTGCCTCCGTCACCACCTATGGCTGAAAGATTCAGGGTGGACTGGTATCCGGCCACTTCCAGGATGATGCAACCCCCGGCTCCGCCACCCCCCGCAGCCCCGTTCACGGCTGTTCCGGACACATCTCTCCCGTCGGCCCGGATCCAGTGGCCGTTCCCAAGGATGGTGTCGGCTACAATCACCACGATCCCTCCGCCGTCACCCCCATCCGTATTAACGGCTGTGGCGGTCCGTGTGCCGCTGCCGCCGCCTCCGCCGAAGAAGATGCGGTCGCCCCTGTTGCCCGGGAGCCCGTTATCATAGTACCATCCCGAACGACCCAGGTCAAATCCGCCCGCTCCGCCGGTGACCGAAACAGGTGTGCCCATACAGATAGTGGATTCTTCCCCGCCCCGGACCCCTGCCGATGCGTTGGAGCCTCCGCCCCCCCCGGAAAGAAAGCCGTTGCCGCCCCCACCGCCATTGATGTTGGAGGCCTTGCCCCGCGTATAATGGAACAGGGTATCCGTGGTCCCTTCCCCTTTCAGTCCGGCCCATAACTCGTTATCCAGATAGAAAGGTTCGTAGTAATTCACGGTATCCTGGGAGGAACAACCATTCGTATATATAACATCCGTACTGCCCGGCGCCCCTTTGAAGCCGGCGCCGGAGACATCGATATCGCCGTCCAGCCGGAGCACCCCGTGCACGAAAAGGGCCACGATACCCCCAGTCCCGGTTGCCGGATCCCAGTCGGGAGCTGTAAGTCCGGCAGCCGTCACATTGGCATAGCGGTAAGACCGGACCTTGACCAGCTGGGCCACCTCGCCGGGTTCCATATTGAAAATACCCTCAGTACCACTATTAGAAGTGAGGGAAGCATTCATTACCAGGGTATTACCAATCTTCTCCGTGACCAGGAAAAAGGCATATTTCCCGGTATTTCTCGGATCCTGTGCATCCTCTCCAGGGTCATAGCCAACATCGCCGGGCAGGTAGGTACTGTCAGCATGCTTGGTCCCGATAGTGGCCCCTTTGACACAGTAGATCATCACGGTATCATCCACATTGAACCAGGTAGCATCCGCCAGCTCGACAGAATCGGGGTTGAAGTCCTCCTTGCTGTATATGGCGATAACGGATGCATATTCATTTGCATCTTTGACTCCGTAGATGGGAGTGTAGGATTGGGGGTAGGCCTGCATAACCGCAAAACCCAGGAGAAAAACCACCGGATATATGGATCTTTTCAGATTCAATGCAGGGTTGTTAAGGCGATCATAGCGAAATATAGCAAAAAAAGCTATGATCGTTTATGTTTTTTCCACGGATTCAGGCAGCTCTACGATGAATGTGGTCCCCTGATGGAGCACCGTTTCATACCAGATGCTTCCACCAAAGGACCTGATAATATTATAGGTGATGGCCAGCCCCATGCCCATTCCTCCCGATTTTGTAGTGAAGTTGGGTTGAAACAGTCTGTCACGTATTTCCTCCGGAATACCTTTCCCGTTGTCGGTGAAAGTGATGCGCACCTTGTGGTCCTCCCCGGTTTCCAGGCCCACACGGATCAAACCTTTCCTTCCCTCCGGAATGGACTGAAGCCCGTTCTTCACCAGGTTGATGAACACCCGCATCAGCTGTTCCTTGTCTGCCATTACATAAACCTTCTGATGGGATCCCAGGTCTATCTGGATCTTTGCCCGGTCGCCGGACTCAAAAAGCTGCTGGAGACTGCTCAGTTTGGGAACCAGGTTGATCCGGGTATGTTTGGCCTTGGGCATTTTGGCAAAATCCGAGAACTCACGGGCAATGGCCGACAGGGAATCGATCTGATCAATCAGGGTGGCGG